>NZ_JAWYAJ010000482.1:0-22193 GCF_034124845.1 Robinsoniella sp. | reverse complement strand
CATAAATGTCCAAAACCCGCTATCTTTCCTATGTTTTCGACTGTTTAACTCCAGAAAAGATATATTTTTCAAAAAAAATGAAAATTTCTTATATTTGCTACGGGTTTCGACTGACTTCGACAATCGGACTGTGTTATACTGTGTCTAACAGAGTCAGTTACACACTAATAGAGCGAATAAAGGAGAAAACATATGAGAAGAATGTTATGCAATATTCAAAAGAACTGGTACAAATGTGCATTAGCTGCTGAAGGTAAGAAATTAGACCGGTTGGTGGAAGAAGGAAAACCTTTAACGGGTAAAGAACTGCTGGAAGTAAGCAAGAAAATAGACGGACATATGATCCGCCTTGTGAAGACTACGGAGTATTTAAAAAGAACGACATCCTGATTTAGATTTCTATTTATTTAAAAATAAAAAACTGTGTACAGCGCTCTGGAGATGAATGTAGTGATTCAACTCCATAAACACTGTACACAGTTTTTATGATTTCGGAAACCAGTTAAACTGGCTCCGGCAATCTTAATTTACATTGACTTTTTAACAATTTTTACTTTACTGCTGAGTTTGGCTTTTGACAGCAGCCTTTTATAAGATGAATATTTTTTCTTTGGAACATAGATCTTTGCTTTTGATGAGATATTCTTAAACGCATACTTTCCTATGCTTGTTATTGATTTGGATTTCAGCGTAACAGATCTCAGTTTCTTACATCCGGCAAAACTCTCTTTTCCAATCTTGGTCACGTTGCTTCCAATTGTAACCTTCCACAGTCTTGTATTTTTCCGGAAGGCATTGTCTGCAATTCTGGTTACCTTGTAGGTATATCCTTTAATTTTGACAGTGGACGGAATCGTGATGGATCTGTATGTTTTCTTTGCAGGCTTTTCCAACATAACTGTTTTCGTTCTGCTGGTAGATGCCGTTACTTTGTAACGCAGCCCCTTTGTCTGATAGGTACTTCCTTTTTTGGGCAGTGCCGGAATTTTAGAAAGTCCCACCTTAGCCTTGTTCAGGGCATTGTACACCTGGTCTGTCATTTCTTTTGTTGCATTGGGGTTGTTGATAACCGCTGCTGCATTTTTCATGGCTGCTTCCAAAGCCGACCAGGTAGTTGCCGTGTAGTCGGACTTTTTAAGGGATGCGCAGGATTGATACAAATTCTTTAATGCCGTCTTGTCAACGGGTACTGGTTTTGCCTCAACAGGCTTTAATCCTCTTATAGCAGCCTCCAGTGCAGATATTGCCTTTGTTACATCCGCCTGCACTGCATTTTCATTTGTGTTAACGCCTTTTGCTGCATTCAGCGCCTGGATAAATACTTTCCAGCTTTCCGGCGTATATAATTTTTCATTATATTTATCATTTACATTTTGAATGAGTGCAGCCAGTTTTGACTTATCTACGGGTTCTTGCTCAATGCGGGATGCTTTGAAGTCTTCTATTGCCCTGGTTAGTTTGATTACAGCATTATTAATAGCTTCTGATGAAGGGTTGTTTGCCTGGTCTGCCAATGCAATGTCTGACTCTGATGTGGCTGTTGCGGTTATTCCTGCATTTTTCACCGCTCCAGTAGGTTTCATAACTGAATTGTCCCATTCTTCATCTACCGTTTCAGTATTTCTCTCCGGCTCTTCCGCCTCAGTCTGCACTCCTGGTTCCTGCACTTCCTCTGAAACGCTTCGGTTCTCCGGCTGTACCGCTCCCGGATTCAATACGACAAATGCATCTGCATTATTATAAACTCCCGGTTCCCCGGCTGTGATTGTAATACTGTGTTCTCCTGGTTCTAACCCGGACACTCCATATACCTTATACTGGTTAAAATCCCAGCCTCCGCCTTGTGCCGCACGTATTTCCACCGGTTCCGGGCTGCCATCATCAATTTTGACAACTGCCTTTCGCTGTGTCTGATCGTAACCGGACAGCCAAAGGATGCCGGTTCCATTAAAAAACAGTTTTATATCCCCGTCTTTAAAGTAAGTAATTGTATTGTTATATGGCTTATTTCCAGCCAGATACGGTGCATCTGCGGTATCCTGCAGACTTCCTTCCGGATATTGAATAGATTCATCCGTATCATCAATCATGAGCGCTTTTGCCAGAACTGCATTGGCACTCCGAACCGGCGTCTTGCCCTCAGCGCTTTGTACATCACAGAGCAGCAGCTTCCCTGCATCGACATCAGATGGCATATAATCTTTGCCATTTGCCCCATCAACCGGTACATAAGTTTCTTTGTTGTATCCCGCTGCGCTGTACGCCTCTGCAGCGTACCACTGATAAAGAAGATCTTCCTGGGAACCGTTCGTAACAACACAGTCTGCCGTTAGGCTGCCATCTTCCTTTTCACTTACGGATACATCACTGATTCTGACGTCTTCGCTTACGTCATTAATGACGATAAATGCATCCAGACTGATATTTGCTGCTAATGAGCTTTCATTTTTTCTTCCTGTTCGGAAAATTGTAATCGTGTGTTCTCCGGGTTCATTCCATACCTGTTCAAACAGGACTTCATTAACCTGGCTGCCGGTGGTGGAATCTGCATCAAATAAATCAATTTCAACGGGTGTTCCATCATCAATTGCAACCGCTGCTATACCCTGGTTATTTTCTTTAGCACCTACCCAGCGAATTCCGCTGCCGGCAAATTGGAAGGATACCCCTGCTTCATTTTTAGTGTCCATTAGATAGGTAACGGACTTGCCATATGCATTTGCCGTCCAGGATTTATCTTTATCTGTCTTGTAATCCGTTCCTTTGGTTCCGGTAAAAACAAATTCATCCGAGTCATCTAAGATGTCATAGTACTGATAGGAATCCTGTCCCACTTCTATTCCATTGCTCTTTAAGGTCTGTCTCTCTTTGCCGTCTATGATCAGCACTGCCGAACAATAAACCTTGTTTGCTTCCAGCCCCTTTGTGTTCAGTATTTCATTCTGAGCCCCTTCTATTGCCTGGGCCTTACTGTCGGGATCACCTGCTGCCACCCGGTACCACTGGAGTTTTACTTCTGTAGTTTCACCAGGATTCTGCACGTGATAGGAGACTTTGAGCTCTTCATCATTGATCTCTGAGATCCTAACATTTCCCAGTGAAGTAATTGTTTCTTCCGTCATTTGATTTTCATTTGTCAGACGGATGGTTCCGGATCCTGTTGAACCATTTGACAATCTCCCCTGGATTCCGGTATAATTGCCCCACCCCAGGTTCGGATAATACCATTGGTTGTTAATGATAAGCTGTGCTTTTTCTGTGGCATTACTGCCTTCCGGCTTCAGTACTTCAAAAGCGTCTACAACGATGCAGTTCGCCTTTCCTCCTGCCGTTTCCAGTTTGATGGTATGCTCACCATTTTCCAGGCCCTCTATGCTGTAGATTACCGCCTGCTTCAGGTCACTTCCCAGATTACTGTAGGTATCAATCTCTTCTTTAAATACACCGTCTACATATACTTTAACAAGACCGGTGTTCTTTTGTTTCGAACCGATATATCGCACGCCGGTTCCTGTAAAAGTAAATTCACAGGTGTCCCCTAATTTGCTGCTGTATGTTTCTGTTCCTGCATAATCCGAATTAGAATCATAAGGAGCCCAGCCGCCAGTATACTTCACCCTGGCATCCCTGTCATCCACATACCCCAGGTCATAGGTCATTGCCACACGGGCTGCCACGTCTGCATTGGGAGATTCCACGCTGATCCGGGGCGCATCTGCATCCAATCCATAATTTACATCATAGGACCAAACATGTTCACGCATGGTTTTAAAATCATTGGTTACCAGCCCATTATTCGGGTCATCGGTAGAATATACAAAGTAATTCTTCATATCATCTTTCCAGGACCACTGCGGCTCCACGCCATACTGATCCGGTGTCTCATCCGCTCCATCCCTTACCTTCAAAGCCACACCTTTGTTACGTCCGATATGGTCTTCCGGATAAGCGGTATATAATCCGTCCCTGAGCCAGCTTACACTGTCTGTATCCTTGGAAATGTCGTAGCTGATCCCCACCTCTCTTAATCCGCTTGTTACTTTCGGTGCAGTTGTCAGCGTATAGTCTGTGGTTATGATTCCGTTTCCGGATATCTTCATATCAAAGCGCACGCCCTGGCCATTGTCATAAGCACCATTTACGGTCACGACTGCGTACTGATCCTCTATAACTGCTGTTATTCCGTCTGTTTCAGCCAGATTCCACGCTCCCAGGCTCATACCGGTTACATGGAGGTACGGACCGCCTGTCACCATGACTTCATCCTGGAACTGTCCGCTTACGATCATACCGCTTTCCTTGCTGAAAGTAACGGAGAAGTCTTCACCTTTTACAATCACTTTCTGGTCTTTATCTTCAATAGACGGTGCCTGGTCTGCTGCAGGCGTAAAGCTGTACTGCTTTGAAGTTACTGCCACATTTGTTTCATCCACCATGATTCCATCCGGTGTATAAAATTTTAGATTTAGAGTTTCCGCATTTTGAGATATTCCATTTATGGTAATGACACCCTCACTGTGCGGTGCAATACTTTCTGCTACCATGATTTCCTGCTGCACTCCGTCAACGGTATACACCAGTTTTAATTCATTTGTATCCGTATGGTCGAACCAGTTCTTCACCGGGATATACATGGTACCTTCTGATATGTAGCACGTTTCTTCATCCACCCGTACAGGAGAATAAGCTTTCTTAGTAAGATATGCCTCCGGTTTTTCCCGTAAGTAGGCGTCCAGTACACTTCCCCATTCGCCATAGCCTGCCGTCTGCCCATCGGAATGGGACTGCCAGCGCTCTGTGGTTCCTTCCGGAATGTAGAATACATCATCGATTCCGCCCCATAATGCTCCACCCAGGGCTCCATCACTGGTAAATATATTTTCCCAGCCTTTTTTTACACTTTCTCCCCAGAAATTGCGGACGTTTACATCCCGCTGAAGTTCATCCAGGTTGTAACAGGAAATATGTGCATATTCATCATGTATAACGGGTTTGTCGCTTCTCCCCATGCCTCCTGTTACATTTGCATAGTGGGCACTGTAGATATCGGCAAAGCCTGCAGGTTCTCCGGTATCCGGGAAGCTGAATACGCACGGTCGGGTTATGTCCACATCTCTTAAGTATTCTCTTTCATCCTGGAATGCATTTCCGCCGGACTGTGATGCTACTTTACTGTAATTGGATTCATTTCCCAGCGACCAGATGAGAATGGACGGCCGGTTGCGGTCACGTTCAATCATCTCCGTAAACTGAGGAAGGAAGTCTTCATACTTACTGCTGACATCTGCCCAGGGTCCCTGGAAGCAGACTGCCGTCTCCTGTTCCACATAGATTCCCATTTCATCGCATGCATCCAGCAGATCCTCAGAAGCCGGATAATGGGATGTTCGAATATGGTTTATATTTGCATTCTTATAAGCTGCAATCTCGGCATAACTTTCTTCTCTGGTCATGGAACGCCCCAGATCATCGGATACATCATGCCGGCAGGTACCCCGCAGCTTTACTTCTTTTCCGTTCACATAGACTTTGTTTGTATCTGTTCCATCTGCGCCTCCGTAATGTATTTCACGGAACCCTACTTTTTCCTCATTAATCTGGACGGCTTCACCGTTTACCAGCAAAGTTGTCCGCAGGGTATACAGATTGGGATGTTCAGCATCCCACTGCTTTGGTGCTGTAACCGGAAGCGTTAGCTTTTTAGCCTGTGAGAGTTCTCCTGAATCCGCCAGGACTTTTAAAGCGTTGTCTCTTTCTCTGCGCATATTTTCGAATGCTGCTTTGGAGTACTGGCCTTTTTTACCGGTATTTCCCTCATAGAGATTTGTTGCATTTTCTTTTAATAAAGTACTGGCTTCCTCAACAAGCTCCGGTAAATTCTTCAAGGTCTCCGTCTCCCGGTGAAAATCTATTTCTCCGGAGGTAACTACAGATTCCCCGTCAAGCAATTCCACAAGAAGCACACCTTCACCTGAAACCATGTTCAGCTGGGCGGTTACTTCCAGGTCTGCATTGGTAAATGTCTCATCAAAATCGGTATTTACATATGTTCGGGCAATACCGTCGTATGGAACTGCAACGAGGCTTACATCCCGGTTGATACCTCCCATGTTATGATGGGCATATTCTGTGGCATTAGCCGGATTGTTAACTGATTTCCCTTCCGGATTCCAGATTCCCTTCGTGGTGCTGTATAACTCTGCAACTCCCACCGTCATGGTAACTGTCTCACCCGGCGCTGCATATTCTGTGATATCACAATCCCATGTAGTAAATCCACCCACATGAGTGCGGATATATCTGCCGTTAATCCACACCCGTGAATTACTGTACACACCGTCAAACCTTACCATTACCCGGTTTCCGGCAAAATCATCCGGAACCGTAATCTCACGCTGGTAATAATACTCGTTGTTTGTAAGGATGTCGAAGCCCTGCATAAGCGGCTCTCCTGGCACTTTTATGTTTTTCCAGTCTCTTTCCTCCCATTTACTGAAATCAAAATCCTGGTTTTCTTCATTGGGTGCTGCAATTCCCCCTGCCTGTGTATGATCAGGAATATCAAACAGATATCTCCACGTTCCGTCTCCTGTTGTCTCATTCAGGATCACCTCGGTCTGGTCTATCCCTTTTATATACTTAGCTGCATCCGGAATCACCGGTGTGTTCCAAACCTCACTTCCTATTTCGGTTTCTACCGCTTCCTGTACTTCTGTGGTCCGTACTTCTGTGGTCTGTACTTCTGTGGTCTGTACTTCTGCAGCTGCAGCTTCCGCAAAAACGAGGATTCCATTCATCTGTAAGATCATGGCCCCCGCCAAAGCCATACTTATCCATCTTTTTCTATTTTTCATTATATATTCTCCCTTCCCCGGAGCTATTTGAAAGGTTGGAGTTTTTCAGCCCCGCCACATACTCAATTCCCGCCTTTTTTTCGATACGTCCTGCACGCTTCCACATAAGCCAGAATATTTTCCAAAGGTACCTCCGGTTCCAGCATATGGGTCGGTGCCACAAACAGCCCGCCTTTTTCCCCAGCAATATCCAGATTGTTCCAGACTGCTTCCTTTACCTCCTGCGGGGTTCCGCAAGGCATGACTGTCTGGGTTCCGATTGTGCCGTGAAATGAAATCCGGTCCCCAAACTTTTCATAAATCCTGGCAAACTCCATGCATTCGCTCTGGATTGGATTCAGAACCTCTACCCCTGCTTCTATTAGATGGGGGATCAGCGGCTCGATAAATCCGCAGGAATGATAAAAGATTACAATCTCAGGATTTACTGCTTTCACATCCCGGATCAGTGCCGCCAGCCTTGGCTTAATCCATCTGCAGTAAAGCTCTTCACTCATCATAAGGGTATGCTGCATTCCCACATCATCCCCGATAAACAGCACATCTACTCCCGCCTTTGCATAGGCAAGCGCCCGTATGGCAGACTGCTCTGCCGCCTTGTCAAAGAGAAACTCTGCTATTTCGTTCTCTTCCATCATATCGCAGAACAGTTCTTCCATGCTTCTCATATACCAGGCGCATTCCCAGATTGTCATCTGCATATCACCAACCGCAATCAGGTCCCGTTCCTTAATCTGCCTCACCTGCTCTGCCTGGTGTGAGCCGTCTGCACGGGCAAAATCCGGATAGGGATATTCCTGCACTTCTTCCAGGGTTTCCATATGTTCCAGTGGATTTCTCATATAGGTCATATGCATGCTGTTGGGGGATTTTTCGTGTCCCACCCCCCAGATATCGATGTCTGCCCCCTCAGCCAGCGGCGTCTGATAATAAGAACGGTATTTCTCTGTATCGTGATTCTGAAGGCGCAAGTCTTCCACCCTGCGCCAGGGGAACCGGAAATACTCTTCGTAATTATCTGCTCCCAGCTGTTCTCTGCAAACTTGCTGCTGGTGGGGAGAAAGTACAAATTCTACCGGTACCCATTCATATCCCTGCCGCCTGATCAGCGACAGGAAATTCTCTCTGTTTGTCATCTTATGCCTGCTCCTTCATATTGCTTTTATTTAGCTGCTTCGCCCATAACCTCTTCATACGTATCGGCAGTCACAACTACTGCATCTACTGCTGTTTCCTGGGGGACTTCTTTACCTTCGATCAGTCCCATAAGGACATCTACGGAACCTGCACCTACTGAATCTGCTGAAAAGTATGCAGAAGCAACCACACAGGAGCCGCCTTCTTTCTTAAATTCGTCTTTTGCCATATAAGCTCCAAGACCTACTGCACATGCATCTTTATCCAGTCCGGCACTCTCCAATGCCCTTGCCGCACCGATAACACCTTCTTCATTCGCTCCTGTTACCAGCCATTTTTTAATCTCCGGATGTGCAGTGATCACTGCTGCAGCTGCTGTATTTCCCTTATCTGTTGTGCCGTCATAATCCGCACGATAGATCTTCGCGGTATCAAATTCAGGAACCAGCTCCGTAAATTTATCATATTCGCCTTCTGCACGGGGCACACAACTGGATACGGTATCCATAGTCATCAGCAGCATTCCCACTTCTTCATCTGCTGCCAGATTATTTTCTTTCACATAGTTAGCCAGCCACTCACCATTTGCTTCGCCGATTACATATGCATTGATGCCTACCCATGGTGCCAGCTTTTCCCCATTGGCATCCTGCAGTGCGTCATCTGCTGCTACAACCGGAATATTTGCTTCCGTACATTTGTCAATGACCGCCTGTGACATGGTCTGGTCCGGAATACAGGTTACAATGCCATCCGCCTGGTTTGCAATGGCATTATCAATTGCTTTTAAGTATTCTTCCGGGTTCATTTTTGCATCAACATATACAAATTCCCCTCCGGCAGCTTCCACCGCTTTTTTTGCCGCTTCTCCTTCATCAATAAACCAGGTCTGGTCTCCCGCTTTGTAGATACCGTAAACTAATAATTTATCATCTGAGCCTGTCTTTACGGCTGCTTCGCTTGTATCCTCGTCCTTTGACGTCTCCTTGGTTGTCTCACCCGCTGTATCGCTCCCGGTATCTTTCGGTGCTTCTGTTGTAGTCTTCGTTGTTTCTTTGGTTGTCTCTTTTGCCGTCTCACCGGTTTCCGTGCTGCATCCTGTTAATGCTGCTGCCCCCAGTACCACCGTCATTAATAATGCTGTTAATTTTTTTGCTTTCATGATAATCCTCCTTTTTTAATATGAAAAGCCCCTGAACCACTCCATGGAATTGATGCATTTGGTTCTGAAAACTTTTTACATATGTATCCAAAACACACTTCTGTGTGGTTTGTTCCAGTTATTCTGTTATTTTGTAAGTCTGTGATTCTGCAATTCTGTTATTGTGCATTTCTGTTATTCTGCATTTCTCATACTTGCTGCAAGAAGTTCTTTGTTTCTCTTTTCTTTCCTGATATAATCGGATGCAAGTGCAAACAGAAGCAATGATCCGCGGGCAACATACTGCCAGAATGTGGGCACATTAACCATAATAAGCCCTGTATTAAATGCCTGAATTAAAATAACGCCCAGTACGGTGCCTCCCATGCTTCCTACGCCCCCGGTAAAAGATACCCCGCCTAATACAACTGCGGTAATCGCATCAAATTCCAGGTTAACATTTGCGGATGGCTGTCCGGCATTCATTCTTGCGGAGAACAGGATACCGCCCATAGCGCAGAGCACACCCATCATAATAAAGCAGCTGGCAACAATTTTTTCCGGATTCAGCCCCGCCAGCCTTGCAGCTTCCTTATTTCCGCCTATTGCGTAAATACTGCGCCCGAATTTCGTCTTCTGAAGAATAAATCCAAATACAATAATACAGATAATCATAACCCAAACCGCCAGTGGAATATCTAAAATACGAAGTTTCCCAAGCTTTAAGAAGCCTACGTCGGAGATACCAACCGGCTTTCCATTACAGATAATAAATGCAAATCCACGAACAATGGACTGGGTTACTAATGTTGCGATAAATGCTTCCAGTTTAATTTTATTGACCATCCATGCATTGAACAATCCAACTGCCACTGATGCTGCCAGCGTCAGAATAATGGCAAGCACGATCGGTGTTCCATTTGACACCAGGAGTGCAACCATAACGCCTGAAAATGCAGCCAGTGATCCCGGAGATAAATCATTTTGTCCCGCAATAATTAAGTAGGTGTGTCCAACTGCTACCATACCAACCAGTGATGCTGCAACCAAAAGGTTAATCATGTTCTGAATTGACAGAAAGTTTTTATTGATTGATGTAAACAGGGCAAATACCACAATAATTGCCCCAAGCAATACCAGCTTGTCGCCCCCTATATATGCGGCGGCTGCTTTGATCTTGTTTTCATTTCTTTGATTCATTCCCTTTTTCTCAGTATTTTTCATTCTGCTTCCTCTCCTATCATCCCCAAACTTAAGAGCCTGTCCTCCGTAGCTTCTTCCCTCATGATCTCACCTGATATCTGCAGCCCGCGCATAACGATAATGCGGTCGGAAAGTCCGATTACTTCCGGAAGCTCTGAAGAGATCAGGATCACTCCCAGTCCCTGCTTTGCAAATTCACAGATCATTTGATAAAATTCAGATTTTGCACCTACGTCAATCCCCTTTGTAGGCTCGTCCAGAATCAGAACCTTGGGATTCGTGGTAATCCACCTCGCCACAATACATTTCTGCTGATTTCCACCGGATAACTCTACAATCTTTTTGTCTGGCGATGGTGTCTTTATTTTAAAGGACTCAATTCCTTTTTTAGCCTCTTCCTCTTCTTTTCGCTTGTCAATAATCCCAAATTTATTCGCGTTTTTATCCATTAATGAAACGTTGATATTGCCTGATACACTGAGATTTGATAAAATCCCCTGCATCTTTCTGTCCTCCGGCACCAGTACGATACCGTTTCGCATAGCCTCTTTCGGGGAGCGGTTTGTAATTTTCTTTCCTTCCAGGAATACCTCACCACTCTGAAGTTTATCGGCCCCGATAATTGCACGCATCACTTCTGTCCGCCCTGCGCCTACCAGACCGGAGAATCCAAGCACCTCTCCTTTTCTCAGGATAAAAGACACTGGCTTTACGTGGTCAGAAGAAACTCCTTTTACTTCTAAAAGCACCTCACCTATTTTTTTACTGCGGTCCAGACTCTCATATATATTACCCAGGTCCCGCCCTACCATCATACGGATCATTTCTTTTTCCGAGACCTCGCCTGTTTTGACCGTATCCACATACCGCCCATCCTTAAAAATTGCCACTTTGTCGGTAATCCGCTGTATTTCGTTCATTCTGTGGGACACATAGATTACGATTTTCTGTTCCTTTTTCAGCTTTTCAATAATTCCAAATAAGCTGTCGATCTCCGAATCGCTCAGACTGGCAGTAGGTTCATCAAAACAGATAACCTTTAAATTTTTCCGGCTGTAAGCCTTCATGATTTCCACCATCTGCTGATAGGCAATACTCAAATCCTTCACCTTTTCATTTGCTCTAATCGGAAGCCCAAATTCTTCGATAATTTTCTGAGCCATCTCATTTGCCTGCCGCACATTAATAACCCCCAGCTTATTAACAGGCATTCTTCCCAGATAGATATTTTCTGCTACAGACAGTTCCAGTAAAATCTGCCGTTCCTGGTAAATGACGCTGATTCCTTCTTCAATTGCCTCCTGGGGAGACTTAAAATTTTTTTCTTCCCCATCCAGAAGGTATTTTCCCGCATTTGGCTGGTAATCTCCATTCAGAACCTTCAGCAATGTTGATTTCCCGGCACCATTTTCCCCCAGAAAGGCAAGCACCTCACCTCCATATGCCCGAAAGCAAATATCATCCAGCGCTTTTACACCCGGAAAATATTTGGATATGTGTGCAAACTCCAATTCACTTCCCATCATTCTTCCTCCTTCTATGTTTCTATAGTGCAAAGCTCTTCTGCTTTACTTCCCTGCCATAAATTCCGGTACTCTATGGGAGACATCTCCATATACTGCTGAAATACCCGGCAAAAATACTGGGCACTGTTAAATCCTGCCTTCAGTGCAATCTCCGTTACCGTATAGGATGTAAACCACAAAAGCTCCTTTGCCTTTTCAATCCGCAGAGTATTGATATAATGCTGACAGCTGATTCCTGTCTCCTCTGCAAAACACTTCCTGATATACCTGGAACTGATTCCGAACATCTCCGCAAGCTTTTCCTTATTAATGTCCATCTCATAATTTTCGTTAATATAGCGGATAATATCCGCCATTTTCCCCGCCTTGCTATGCCGTTCCTGTTGTTGCATCTTCTCTGTAATTTTATCTGACAGTTCTATGAATAACTGAAATATAGACAGCTTCATTTGGATATTTTTATGCTCTTCCTCTTTCTTCGCCCGGTAAATTTTGCACAGACTCTCCAGCATACAACATGCCATTTCACAATTAGCCAGTTTGTGGTACCTTGGCTCCTGGCATAGAAAGCTCAGTATACTTTCCAGGTTCTCTGGTGCCTGTACGCAAAACTCCAATTGGGCAATACTGCATTTTTCCCTGGTATCTACAATAAAACTGTGTGCTACCCCCGGATAGACCACCATGCAGTCTCCTTCCTTCAGAGGAAAATACTGTCCTTCCACCCCCATAATGCAATGACCGGATTTAATACAGTTTATTTCTATTTCTTTATGGTTGTGGTCTTTGAACCGATACGCTGACGGGAAACGGAAAATTCCTGAATTACGTATCTGTATCTCACAGGATCCTTTTGCCAGAATCTCCATGATACTTTGTTCCAAATTGTCCATATTCCCTCTCTTTCCACCATTCATTTCACAATAAGGAACAATTATGCGTGAACCTGGTTTTTTACTTTTCGTATTTTTCGCATTTTCTTTTGTGTATAATGTGGTCTTTATCATCACTTTTTCTTTATCTCAGGTATATTTTAACTATATTGCCAGGCTTTGTCTTTTACTTATCGGTATGTTGTACACTTTTCTTTGTACATTTCGGAATTGTCGCTGTATTTTTCCTTTTTTTCACATATGGGAGGTGTATGGAGGGTGATTTCTATTTTATGGGGGCATAAAAGACCATAGTAACAAATTCTCCAAAATATATTTTGAATAATTCTCTTTTTTTGCAACATTTTATCTGTTTCAGTTGTAGTATATATAGGAGGACAAAAGATGGGAGAACGAGTTATAATTCGAGATGTTCTGGAAGATATCTATAGAAGAAATGTTTCTACTATATACAGAGTCTGTTATTTATATATGAAAAATGTATCTGATGCAGGAGATGCAGTTCAAACAACCTTTGAAAAATTAGCACTTGCAAAGTCAAATTATTTCATCCATTAGAAACGTGCGCCGCCAGGCGCACCAATAAGACGATTATCCAGATAAATCATCTGATAATCGTCTTATTGGTGCTTTAAAGCTTCCAAACTTTAAATGCATTATTATATCTACATAAGATCTTGATTTATTGCCCCATAAGCTGCCGAATACACTTTCGGATACACCTTTACTCCACTATTTGCCGATTGAATAATACTGTCAATCAGCACATTCACTCTAATTGCTTCTAAGAGGCTGATATAAGAACCCCCTTTTCCCTCAAGTTCCAAATAAAATTCCCGTATGGCATTATAGTGGCTGTATCCATAATAGTCCTTTTTTCCGAGCAGGATTCTATCTTCTGCCAAAACAGTCTCTTTATTGTTTTCCATACAAATCAGTTTATTATTTTTAATAACAAACACAGAATTTTCCGTAACAATTTCCAACTCAATACTGGAATTGCTGCAGTGCGTTACGGTTCCGTAAAACACAGCACTTGTACCGTTCTCAAAAGCTATATGTGCGCAGGCTGTATCTTCCACCTCTATATCTTCCAGCAGCATATTTCCAGCCATTGCCTTTACCCATACAGGAGTACCACAGAATAATTGTAATAAATCTAAGGTGTGAATGGCCTGGCTTAACATTACACCTCCTCCGGACTTATCCATTTTTCCTCTCCACGGGTCTTTAGTATAATAATTCTTTGTCCTGTCCCAGGTGACTATAGCCTTACAGCCCTTCAGCTTTCCATGATTGCCATGTTTCAGAATTTCCAGCATTTTTATGGTAGTGTTATTATACCGGTTCTGCAAGCAGACACCAATTTTCACATTTATACGGTTTAAGTTCTCAATAAACCTTTCCACATCCTTTGTGTTTAGCCCTGCTGGTTTTTCCACAAATACATTGACATCATAGCTAACTGCCAGCATGGCAGCAGGTACATGAAGATGGTGGGGGAGACAGATATGGAGTGCATCCAATTTCTCACACTGCAGCATAGTTTCCAACTGTGTGTAAAATACCGCATCCGGCACAATTTCTTTTTTCTTTAGGTCCATGTCGCAGACTGCAGTTACCACAGCATTTTCCATACTGCCAATGGCCTCCAGATGAACAGCTGAAATAACGCCTAAACCTGCTATTCCGATTCTAAGCATAGAAAGCACCTCCTATTTTACTCTGCGCGCCAGCATCTGTGCTTTGACACACAACTCCGCAGCTTTCAAAGCATGATCCTGGGTCATGGCATTTTCAGTACGGTTGATGACTTATGCCACAGATACTGGGAAGAAGGACTGGATAATCATACCTTGAGAAACTCGCTGGAAGATGTTTTTGCTTCCATTCAGGAACTGGATTTTCTGGTGTATCTTCTTACCAACATTCTAGTACGTCAGGGTCAGCATCTTTCGGGATTAGATTCTGTATCTGTCACAGAATTTCTAAGGCAGATGAATGAGACAGAAACTGTACCGGAAATCACCTCCCTGTTTTTTGACCGCTTTGATACTTTCTTCCCAGAAACTTCCGGGGTAACCTATAAGCCTTTTATTGAAAAACTGATCACCTATATTGAGGAGCACCTGTCAGACCCCAATCTGTCATTGAAATGGCTGTCCACTAATTATTTGTACATGAGTGTAGATTATGTAAGTAAACAATTTTCCCTGCAGACCGGAGAGAAGTTTTCCAATTACTTGAACAGGCTTCGCATCACCAAAGCAAAATCACTGCTCATTGGCTGCGATACTGAAAATATCTACACCATAGCTGAGCAGGTAGGATGCGGTAATAATCCACAATATTTTAGCCAGCTTTTCAAAAAATATACAGGGATGACCCCTACGGAATATATGAAGAAAATGTCGGGAAAATGACTAGCACTATGTAGATCTTGTTTAATACGTCCCAGAACTTGCCGACTACTTTAAGGCTTATGCATTAAACTCTTTTACCGCTTCTATAAGCGCTGCCAGGTTTTCAATGGGAGTCAGTGCCTGGATATTATGGATGGTGTTAAATACAAATCCTCCGTCTTTTGAAAAAATATCACACATTTTCAATACTTCCTCGCGCACTTCTGCTGGTTTTCCAAAGGGAAATGTCTTTTGTGTGTTTACACCGCCGCCCCAGAATACCAGGTCTTTCCCGAACTCCTTTTTCAGTTGAACCGGATCCATGTTTTCTGCTGTCCATTGCACCGGATTCAGTATATCAAATCCGGATTCAATGATATCCGGTATCATTGGCATAATGGAACCGCAGGAATGTTTGAATGTTTTCCATTTTGTATGGCTATGTATCCAGTTGTTTATTTTCTTATAATAAGGCATATACAATTCCCGAAATACCTCATTGGAACAAAACGGTCCGTTTTGAGTTCCAAAATCAGTACCGCACACAAATGCCGCCTGTACCGTATCCCCTGCAGCCTCCTTTATTTTTTCCAGGTTTTTCAGTGCAATATCTACCTGGGCAGAAAAAATCTGATGCAGATAATCCTGGTTGGAGAGGGTTGCCATATACCACTCCGTGATATCTCTTAGACCTTTCGGCGCCTTTAACATGCCCCCCGGAACCATGGCTATATCCCCGATCGCAGTCCCTCCAAAGGATCCGATTACGCCATATCCGCTTTCTCCTGCCCGTTGTGCCTGGATTCTGATATATTCCAGATCCTGTTCACTAATTTCCCCAAACTCCTCCAGATTATCTTCCACTCTCGGGTTATCTTCATCAAAATCATGTCCACGGGAAATTGTGTCGAAAAAATACCCGCCGGAGGGCAGATGCCCTGCCGGAGGAAATGATGTGTCCCCTTCCGCATAAATATAGATATCTCCTTTTTGGCTGGTTGTAGTAACAAAGTTTTCCGGTACGAGAATCTCCTGTCCCCAGGGAGTCCTCCACTCCTTCTCTCCCACATTCTGAAATCCAAACATAGTGTTGGGATTCCATACATTTGTAACATCAATGCCCATTGCCTCTTTCAGATCATCCTCTATGAATCCTAATAACTGCAATGGCTCACACATTTTTACTTTACGCTTTTCCAATCCATAGTAATCCCTTAATTTTTCCACCATACTTACATGTATCCCGGTAACCGAAGTCCCTCCAATATCAAAAGGTACCGGACCTGCCTGATGATTTAATGCTCTCTCCAGCTTTTCCCTCTTTGTCATACTTTTACCTCCTTCACATCCCAGTTTCCGCCGGGTGGCACTAGAATATTCCATTTATATATCGTCTAAACGATTTTTGTTTCACACTTTTCTTCTCTTACCTAACTGATCAATCAGAACTGCCACAAGCAGTGTCCCACCTACTACAAAGGTCTGCCAATAAATATCCACGCCCAGAAGAGTTAACGCATTCGTGATAAGTGCCATCAGAAGTGATCCCAGAAATGCCCCCAGTACGCTTCCTTCCCCTCCCTGCAGGCTTGCCCCTCCAATGATAACCGCCGTAATAACCCGCAGTTCCAGTCCTGTTCCCTGCTGCACGGAAGCGGTACCCATACGGGCTGTTGCCACAACTCCTGCAAATCCCGCCAGCACACCTACAATGATATAGTTTAGGATTTTGATCTTCACTACGTTAATACCGGATAATTTAGCTGCCTTTTCATTTCCTCCGATATAATAATTCTGTCTGAAGAACCTGGAATGCCGCATTAATATGTCCCCAATTATCACAAGTATAACCGCATACCAGATCGGCGCCTGGATTCCCAGAAACTTTCCCTGGCCAATGGCATTAAAATCCACACCCAGGCTGGTGATATTCTGTCCCCTGGTAACAATAAGCGTCAATCCCCTGAACAGACTCAGAGAAGCCAGTGTTGTTACAAATGCATTAATACCCACTACCGATATAATAAATCCATTAAATAACCCGGCAGCCCCGCCAATTAACATACCAATCAAAACAGCAGCAAACGGCGGAACTCCCGCCTGTATGGCAAGTCCGGCACACACTCCGGAAAAAGCCAGAATAGATCCCACTGACATATCAAATCCGCCGCTCACCATTAAATTTGCCATCCCTACGGCTATAATCACTTCTACCGATAGTCCCAGCAGTAAAGCTACTATATTCTGATAAGACAAAAATACGGATGATGCTGTCGTTACCGCCGCCGAAAGCCCAACTACTATTAATAGAATAAAAAATTCCCTCTGTTTTGCTAATTTTTTTACCGCGCTCATCTTTTCACCGCTCCTTACATTATAAATATGGTTTTCAAGAATTATCTAATCTGTACTTCTGCTTTTACATCCACACCTGAGGCCATGGATATAATATTTTCTTCTGTTGCCTGCCCCGCCGGCAGCTCTCCTGCTATTTCCCCTCCGCGCACTACAATAATCCGGTCGCTGACACCCAGGATTTCCGGCAGATCAGAGGAAATCATTATAATTCCCACACCACCTGCCGCCAGGTTCCTAAGCAGCGTATAAATTTCACTTTTGGCACCAACATCCACACCTCTGGTAGGTTCATCAACAATTAAAATTTTAGGCTTTATGCCAAACCAAGCTGCTAAAAGCACTTTTTGCTGGTTTCCCCCTGATAAATTTCCTATTGTACATGGACTGGAATTAAAAACAGACTGCGGAACTTTGAAAATAGGTGCCTGCAAACAAGCCGGCAGCCTGGTATTAACCGTGCAGGATGACGGGGTGGGAATTGAGCCCCGTACCTTAGAAAAAATGCAGACACCCCCGGATGATGGTACATACGATTTTCGCAGCGGGATTGGAATACCAAATGTTAAACGGCGGCTGTTTCTGCTTTACAATAAAGATGTGCTCCAAATAGAGAGCACCCTTGGATCGGGTACATTTATAACCATAACTTTGCCTGATTTGTGACCCGGATATAAAAGAAAGAACCGGAAGACGATTCTGACTGCACTTCCGGTTTACTTATGATCACTCATCCTTTTACCGACCCGATCATAACCCCCTTTACAAAATACTTCTGTATAAAAGGATAGATACACAATACCGGTACTGTAGAAACGATAATCGCACTATACTTTAACGTCTGGGAAAGCTGCATCTTCGCTTCCGCAGCCGCCGCATCCAGCCCCTGCAGATTGGTCAGGCTCATCTTGTTGGTCATTAATAAATCACGCAGGAAGGACTGTAACGGCATCAGATCTTTGTCATTAATGTAGATTAAGGCTGAGAAGAAATCATTCCAGTGTCCCACCGCATAATACAGGCCAATGACAGCCAGAATCGGCTTGGACAGCGGTAGAACTATTTTTATCAGAAATTGGTATGTATTGGCACCATCCAACTCTGCCGCCTCCTGCAGACTGGTTGGGATACTGTTTATAAAATAGGTTCTTGTGATAATAACATTATAGATGGATATAGCACCCGGAATCATCATCGCCCATGGTGTATTGGTTAAGTGCAGCTTGTGCACGACCAAATAGGTGGGAACCAGTCCCCCGCTGAAATACATGGTCAGCATGAAAAGAAACATAAGCACATTTCTTGGCACAAAGTCTTTTCTTGCCAATGGGTATGCCGCGCATACGGTAAGAACCAAATTAATCAAAGTACCCACCACTGTATAAAAAATGGAATTTACATATCCGGTCCATATCGCCTTATATTCCATGACGGCTTCATATGCCGCTAATGTGAACCCCTTTGGCAGAAGAACAACATTGCCGTTCCAGACCTCTGAAGGATTGCTGAAGGAAGCAATTACCACAAACCACAGCGGCCATATAAAGAGGATTAAGAGGACTGCCATAAGCGTTATATTTACAATGTCAAATACTTTATCTGCATGAGAACGCTTTATTCTTCCTGTTTTTGCTGTTTTACTCATCATTTTCCAACTTACTCCTTTCTAGAACAGACTCTCATCTGCAAATTTCTTACAGACCTGATTTGCAACTACGATTAAAGCCAGATTAATCACAGAATTAAACAGACCGATTGCCGTAGAGTATCCATAGTCACTATTAATCAAACCAACCTCATATACATAAGTAGAAATAACAGATGCCGCTCCTTTATTCAGGGTATTCTGAAGTAAAAATACCTTTTCAAATCCCACGCTCATCAGCGATCCCATCTGGAGTATGAGCAGCATGACAATGGTTGGTTTAATAGACGGCAGATCCACATGAAAAATGCGCTGCAGTTTTGTGGCTCCGTCCACAATTGCGGCTTCATGCAGCTGATAATCCACGCCGGATAATGCAGATATATAGATAATAGAACTCCATCCCAGGCCCTGCCATACTCCGGTCCATACATAAATAGATTTAAACAACTCCGGTTTTCCCAGAAAATCAATCGAACTCAGTCCAAGCCAGCCTCTGATGGTATTGAAAATGCCTGTATCCGGATTTAGAAATATGACAATCATACCGCACATAACTACCGTGGATATAAAATAGGGGGCATAGGATGCCATTTGAATCGTTTTCTTTAAATGTTTGTTTTTTAAGTAATTTAACAATAAAGCAAACATAATCGGTATGGGAAATCCAACCAAAATACTGTAAACACTGATTCCTATTGTATTCTTCAGTAGTAATTCAAAATTATAGCTGCTGAAAAACCTGGTAAAATGTTCAAATCCGACCCATGGACTTCCCCATATTCCATCTTTGATGACGTAGTCCTTAAATGCTAACTGAATGCCGTAGAGGGGACCATATGCAAAAACAACATAATAGATTACAACCGGCAGGATCATTGCGTAAAGTATCCAGTTCTTCTTCATGTCCTTTCCTAATCTGACGTGGAAACTCAATGTATTCCTTTTTGCTGATTTTTTTATCACCGAAAATCCTCCTTTTTCATTTTTTATGGTCTGGTGCATGTTTGAAAACACTCTCTGGAAAGAGAAGTACCGCTGTATCTTACAGCGGCATCTCTTTTTTAGCTCCTATGCAGCGGCTTATTCAGCCATAGCCTCTGTGTATGCTTTCTGGTAGATTTCAGTCAGCTTGGCTCCGCCCATGTTGTTTATCGTCGTTACATATTCTTCCCAGCTGCTTTCCAGCTCCAGTTCCCCGGTTGCAACCTGTGCCAGATACTGGTCAGTATAAGCATCCAGGTCTGCCTTTAAGGTAGAAATTTCCTTAGCATCATCATCGCTGTATCTCATTACCGGAAGTGGAATGGCACCCATTTCTGTTACCTTAGCACGTTCTTTATTTAAGTAAACCTCATCCGGATCAACTTCTTCTGACATGCCGCTAAACCAATACTCCGGCTGAATAGATGGATGATACGCCGCTCCCTGAATAGTACCATTGCTTCGTACAGCTGCAATGTCATCTCCATATCCGTTACCGATAATCCATTCCCAATTGCCCTCAGCATCCTTTTTCCATGTCTCACCTTCCACACCCAGCCATGCGAGGATTCCGCCCTCTTCTGTGTAAAACTGATCTGCCCAGGCGATAATCACTTCCGGGTTTTCACAAGCATCCGTTATGGCTAAAGTCCCTGCGGTGATACCGGATGAAATAGGATAAATCCCTTCTTCAAATGGTGTAAGTATGGCATAGTCATCATCATTATCACGCCCAACTGTCAGAAATGCGCCTGCATCAAAGAAAGAACCCAATACATCTCCCGACTGCCCAATTGCTCCCTGCTGCTCGTGTTTCTGCGTAAATACATTTTTATCCATCAGACCTTCCTGATAGAGCTTTGTGATATATGCAACAAACTCTTTATATACATCTGAAGTTGGAATATAGGTTAATTTTCCATCTAAAACAGCGGACTTTGTAACCGCATCATAGGGTACTCCAAAATAAGGCAGCAGCAATTCCGGCTTTACTACGTCCGTCCCCGTGATTGGAATCTCATCATTTACGTCCCCGTTTCCATTTGCATCTTTTTCCTTAAATTCCTTTAAAACCGTATACAGTTCATCCAGATTCTTTGGCTCTTCCAGCCCCAGATTCTTAAGCCACCTGTGGTTCAGCCAATAAGGGGATAAAAGCGGCATTTCTTTGTCAATTTCCGGCAGTGAATAGATATGTCCGTCTGAAGCTGTGATATAGTCCCATCCGTCAACCTTATCTAAAAGTGCACATAAATTAGGTGCATACTTCCGTATCATATCTTCTAATGGAATAAGAATCTTCTGTTTTCCATACTTATCTAATTCGGTTGCTGAAAAATTGGCTTTGTAGAAAACATCCGGGTATTCACCGGAAGCTAATACCAGGTTCTTCTTTTCAGACAAATCGGCGCCCATAACAGATTGATAATCAAAAGAGATATTTGCATCACTTAAAGCTTTCTGCATTGCCACATTATCCTTTAGATCATATTCCCCATCCAGAATCGCGAATACGCTGTAATTCTTTGCTTCTTTTAATGGGAATGTAACTTCTCTCCCGTCAGCCTCTGCCCCGGCTTCTGTCTGATCTGCAGGATCCACATTTGCAGTATCTTTGCTGCCACCGCACCCCGTCACAGATACCATCATAGCTGCTGCACATAACAGCGACAAGAATCTTCTAAACTTCATAAATAAATACCTCCTGTTTTAATTTTCGTTCTCTTTGAGGCGCCTCTCTCGATAAACTCTGTATTCATTATAGGTGTACACATACCGGGGAACAAGAGACAAGATTTTTGCTATATCGCTTAATTATTGCATCCACAATTTTGGTGTCTGAAGCACCAAAAAGGCTTGATTTCATTAAAAAAAGCACAATATTCAACCAAAAACCGTTGAATATTGTACCCTGTTTGTTACCTTATACCTGCATGTATCCACTTTTTTCTGATATCTTCACCTGTATGCTTCATCTCCTCTCTTAAACATTCTATATTAGGCGTTTGCAAAACGCCATAAGCCTTGATTTTGCAGGCTTTTTTACTGTTTA
>NZ_JAWYAJ010000481.1:0-1945 GCF_034124845.1 Robinsoniella sp. | reverse complement strand
ATTTGTTTTGGGCGAATTATCCATTGTTTGTCAGTCCTCCTCTTACTTTAAGGCAGTTTCTTTGCAGCGCAAGAAGAGTTAAATATACTTTAGATAATTATATAATATCGGCTTACAGCAAGCATAGCAACACCTTATTTTATTTTGTCAATTGGAATTTGTCTGGCAGAACTGCCAGCGATTAGAATGTTTTTTACAAGGTAATAATACCACATTAGAATATATATTGCAACACATTTTTAATAAAAGTTACATATAATATTTTTAGATATTGTAATCGATGCAGAAATTTAAGAACTCTGTTTTCGGTTTCCCTGGGGAAATGCAACGCTTTGTGAACGCCAGATACAAAATACATCCCACCACAGCAAAGATATTTTCTCTGCTGAGATAGGACGATTTATGCAATAACGTGAATTTCCCAAATCGTAATTCAAAAGCAATCCCATCCATTTATTCCGTTTCTCTCAGCTGCTCAACTATACTTCCTTTATGAAATATTTTCAGGGATAATGAGGGAACCACAACTGCAATTCCCAGGAAGATACCACATATTATCACGGAAGGAAGGATTGTCAGCCGGAAAGTCATAAACCAGATATTGGAACTGATCATCTGCACCAGTGTCACACCCAAGATTCCCGAAGTTATAATTCCCAGGATGCCTGCGCCTAATGCATAGTAAATACCCTCCAGCGTCAACATTTGATTTAACTGCCTTTTTGTCATACCAATACTCTGCATTGCGGCAAATTCATGACGCCGTGTGAGAATGCTTGTGATCACCATATTGATAAAGTTAATCATGCCGGCTAATCCCATGACTGCCCCAATGATACCGCCTATAACGTATACTACCTGCTGGGTTTTCCATACGTCTTCTTTTAACAGCCGAACAGAATTATAGCTTGCATTGGGATTTTCATTCTGAATATACTCATCCAGGAATTCCTCCATCTGTAATTCATATTTCGGATCTATGTCAAAAGAATAACTTAACAGCGCAGGATTTTGATAAATTGATTCGAAATCCTTCTGAGTCATATAGAAATAAGGGCTGTCATTTCCCACCTGAACCACCCCCGTATTAATGGATGGTACCTCATATTCAACATCATTCAGAATCGCCTGCGCCACTACGGTAAAAGTTTTTGCTTTTTTACCATCTACATAAGCATCTATGTTCTGTCCTATTTCACTGGTAAATTCTTTCATGGAAACATTTCCATTGCCCCGTACAGAGGTGACTCCTTCAATTATATAGTTCCCTTCCGCAAGTTTTTCCCGTAAGACGTTCAAATCTTTTTCTCCATTTACAATGGTCATTCTGGATAAAACCGCATCAGACATTCCAAATGCATTACACAGTGGACGGTTATCATCTGCAAGGGTAAAGGATTCACCCTCTGCCGTAATTCCATAATTGTATCCGTCCCGCTCCTCTGTATCTAAGATTCGGCAACCATACTCAAAGCTTACATTTCTGTCATCCAGCGTATTTTTATAAAGGCGTCCCCCTTCTTTCACACCGGGTTGTTTTTCCACTGCCTTTACCATATTTTCATCCAGTGCATCATCATGATGGACAAATCCTTTCATATTGTTAAACGTACTGGAACTTGCAATTATAAAATCTGTTTTACTCAAGGATTTAATCCATTTATCGGTATCGAAGCTTCCTGCTATAACAAACACGGAATTGAGCAGTACGGTACACAGCAGCAGAGAAATCATAATAAATGCCGTTCTGGTCTTATTTCGTCCTAAATTCGCCCATGCCATATGTGTAATCCTGGACCCGTTTTTACGTTTGCTGGTTTTCTTCTTACTATCTAAACCATCACCAACATATTTGGATGCTTCCAGCGAAGAGATTCCGGATGCTTTTTTTGCTGGCTTTCTGACACTTAAGAAAACTGTAATTCCGGAAAAAAGTGCAGCCCCT
>NZ_JAWYAJ010000480.1:0-5357 GCF_034124845.1 Robinsoniella sp. | reverse complement strand
ATGTAACTCGCCCAGGTTAAATTCAGGCAATTCAAAATTTGTATAGTCAATAGATAAATCTACCCCAACGCCTACTCCTGCTCCTATACCACCGCCGATTTTTATGTTCTTGTTGGTGTAAGAGTTATTTACGCCAAATTCTCCTCCAAATAAACCACCGGAAAGGTTCATGTCCATTTCTATTCCAAATATCTCCAGACCACCCTTAACTTCTCCATGAAATATGTATTTTTCGCCCCCAAACGCTGCAACAGCGCCATATACATCCTTTCCATCTGCGTCAGTACCAATATATCCTGCACCGAATCCAGCTTTACCATTAAAGTAGCCAATGCTCCCTTGCGCAGAACCGTGAATATTATTTTTATCAGTTCCTAACGTTGTATTTCCCTCTGCCGTAATTCCATGAGCCGTTCCTTCTGCAAGGGCATATATTCCCGGATCCAGTTTTCCATCCCTTAACAGTTGACTCCCTGCTCTTGCTTCAACAGCTCCCGTCAAAACGGAAAGAATACCAGTTCCTTTGAGATAGTCACCAATACTACCACTTAACTGATCTTCCAATACACTGAATGAAGCATTACCATTTATTCCGGCACCAATATTGCCATTTTTAATATCAAAATCTGCAAATGCATTGCCCTTAGCTTCCCCTTTCAAAATGGACACAATATTCTCTACAGCAATATCGCCCCATTCCGCTCTGCTCAGAATAGATAATAACGCACCAGATGCAGACATATTACCAACGTCCCACTTATTCCAGTCCACAGACGTTAGCAGCGTACCGTCCTTGCCAAATAAACTGAAGACTTTTTTATTCTCTCCCAGCTGAAAGAGATCATTTGATCCTAACGTCTCAAATACATTTCGGATCACCCCGTTACTGTCTGCAAAATATTGGAGCAGAGAAGAAATGTTTTTAGCCAGCAGAATATTTGCCATGCCACCTCCATATCCTGTAATCTGCTGTTCTGCAGACTTATATACCACTGCAATATCCGATACTGCTGAGGACATTCCTTTCAGATTCCTGCCTTTCTCACTGGTCGTACTTGAAATAGAACGAAGATTTTTTTTGACTCCCGATATAGAAGACGATTTTACGGATAACCTCGCTGTAATATCTGTAATCTGCATGGATATACTGGCTAACTGCAATGCTACAGAGTTTAGATTCTTCTGTTCTACGAGCAAAGAACTTAATTTGACTTCAAAGCTGCTCATACCCTACTCCTCATTCTTTCACCATTTATTTTTATATCAATTCTTATTGAGATATCCGGAATATGAAGATCTCATTTGCCAGAGTAATTTCATCTGCATTTTTTAAAACGACTCCCTCTGAATCTATTTTTTTGCCATTGACAAATGTCCCATTAACCGATTCCTTATCCTGAATGGTATATAAACCATCCTCCCATAATATAACTGCATGTAATCTGCTGATTACTTTGTTATCCAATATGGCAAAATCCACAAGATCAGGCTTCTTTCCAATAAAAAACTCCGGTTTTGAAATTTCAATGATCTTCCTTGTCCGTTCCTGCTCCAGCCTTGCCTTCTTTGCATTCCTGGAGAAATTGTCATTCAGAGGATTCTGCAATTCGGTCCTCTCATCTTCATCTTCACTTTGGAATAGCAGCGTCGTACTTTCCTCGTCAACATGCTCAATCTGAATGTTCTCTTTACCGCTTTTTTTCTGTCTGATATTATTTTGCTGACCAGTATCTGTTAAATATTCTTTTTCCTGCTTCTTTTCATTTCCGACTTCTGAAACTGCTGCCTGTCCTTTTTGTTTCCTGGGGGATCTGTTATCCTTCCAACGAACAATGAGTATATGCATGAGCTTGGAAAATAGTAAAATACAACATACGGCTAATATGTAAACGACTTTTCTGGTCAGCGGCATCTTTTTTTCCAGATTTGATCTGGATTTCTCCAGCAGTGATACCTTCTCCTGAATACCATCTACGGTCAATTCCGACTCTTTCATGGCACCCTCCACAGCCTGGATATTCTGCTGCAGGGTTACCAGGGATTCTCCTTTGTAGTCGCCGCTTTCCTCCAACTCCCTGCATTTACTCAAAAGCGTCTTCAGATTTTGGAGCGCCAGTTCCTTCTCCTTACTTCCGTAAACGATTCCATAATTGTCCAGAATTTCTTTAATCTCATCTACCGCAAGAGAATAATAAGCACGTATTTCCTCATTGGTATAAGCTGCGTTATTTAACCCCACAAAATAACCATCTGTATCCACAAGTGCGCCTCCTGAATTGCCAGGGGTTACTACTCCCGAATGCTGTATACATACTGCGTCCTTTCGCTTTGAAGAAGCATCCTGTATATAACCGGCATGGATTTCAACATCAGCTTCTGAATACTGTACGGCGTTGCCTGGTACTTCATCCGGAAATCCCAGTACATAAACAGGATCTCCCGTTTTCAGACTTCCGCTGCTGCCAAGCTTTAATGCATTTTTTTCATTAATAACGCTATCCACACTTAAGATACTATAGTCCTGCGTCTGGCTTTCCGTCATCACAGCAGCCTCCACATCCACGTCACCTTTAATCATTACGCGAATGCTGTCTGTCAGCTCTTTTACATCTGTTTCAATTTCCTTTTCTTTGCAATACGCAGATTTTTCTTTGTTGGAAATATTGACACTATGATAGGTTGTTACTACATAGGTATATCCGCTGCCATTGCTGATCAGACAGCCGCTGGAACGCTTAAGCATATGAAATCTGCCATTTTTATCAGTAAATCCTGCTTTTATTTCTAAAATCCCGCTTTTGGCTTCACTGATTTTATCTACTTCTTTTCCATATACTTTTATGGAAGCAAACCCCAAAAAACCAAAAAATAAAATCATGGTTAACCAAATCGTTTTTTGAAATGACTTATTCATTCTCACTTTAATACCTCCTGCATACCGCAGACAGATCTGCAGTACTGCTTCAATAGAAAGTTTAAAACGCAAAATGCGTATATATCTGCTTTTGCAATATCAAAAACACATATATCTGCACTTAATTCAGAAAGTGCAGATAAGAGCACGCCTCCCCGTACTCTTATCTGCTGCACTTCAGTATTTCACTTTTGGAATTATTGAATAACATCCGAAGAAAGTGAATTTGCTGCGGTCACACTTGCTTCTTCTGCTCTCTCATATTCTTTCGCCATAGCCTGTAAATCGGTGACATGCTCATTGACCATTCCAATCATTTTGTTAATGTCATCCTGGAGACCCTGGAATTTTTTATTATAAGCTGTGGCTGCATCTCCGCTCCACACATTCCCCGTTAATCCATTTACTAAACTTGTCATCTGCGAGGTTAGTGATTTTATGGAATTTCCTGTGCTCTGGAATGATGTCGCTGTGCTGGTTAATTTACTGGTAGAGACTTTTAATGTACCTGTCATGTTCGTTTCCTCTCTTTCTGTTCTTTCCTCAATGAAATCTTTCTATCCGATTATTTATCGGATGATTAGAATGATTATTTATATGATCGGCTGGATGCCACACTCAAATTGGCTTTTTCTGCACTATTATACTGTTTTACAATCTCCTGAAGGCTTGCAACGTACTTTTCTATCGCCTGATAAAAATTATTCATCTGGACAACATCCTGCTGAAATACCTTATGGAAAGCATCATTTGCTTCACCATCCCACATGGAATTAAGAGATGCTTCTTCGGTAACCAGACTTTCCACCTTTTGTTTAAAGTCATTGTTGAACTTCATTAATTCAGACGCCTTTGTATTAAGTGTTGATGTTGTTACTGTAATTGATCTTGCCATATCTTTTCCTCCTTAAACTTTGCTTTGATCTATATGGATTTTTGAGTAATGCTGTACTAGAACCTGTTTGGAACTCTTCTAGTAATTCCTTCTTCTTGCTCTTTCTAAAGCCCGCATTTCTGCTTCATAGGTTTTCTGTGCAATTTCCCGCAATACATCAGAGGTCTTACTCAGATTTTTTGCGATAGAAGATATATCACCCTCAACGATCTGCACCTTCTTCATATATGCTGCTGCATTATCCCCTTTCCAGTTATAGGATAAATTACTTCTGGTGTTTACCAGATCATTCTCAGCAATTCGTTCCAGCTTCCCCGAAAGAGATTCCAGCTTATCAGCCTGCTTAATTGTGTTTTTAAAATCCATCCTTATGGAATATTCTGATCTTGCCATTACGGACTCCTTTGCTAAGAAATAATGTCAGTTGGCAGAACTCTTGACAGCTCATTTGCTTTTTCTTCGGCTTCATCATATAAGTTTGCCATATTCAGTAAATCTGTCGGATGCTCTTTTAAGCGTTTCAAAATAGTTACTACATCAGACTTTACTTCCTTTAAATAACTCTGATGCATATTACTGGCATCTCCCTCCCAATAATTTTTTGAATTGGTAATAATCGTTTCGATTTTACTCCAATTGGACTCCAGAGAACTAACTTCATCTGTGATTTCCTTCGCCTTCGCCTTCAGTATCTCCGGAGTAACTCTTAATGTAAATGTAGCTGTCATGGTTTCCTCCTACACTTGAATTCCTGTAATCAACTGGGATATCCGGTTCTCACAAGTATCATACTTACTCTTTGCCGTAGTTTCATATTTATAGATTTTGTCCAGGTTATCCAGCAGCGTTCTTAAAGCATCCATATCATTTTGAAATACCTGTGCAAATGCCTCGCTGCTTGGACCATCCCACATTTTATCCAGTTGAGAGACACTTTCTATCATTTTCGACATCTCTGACCTCATTTTTGTAATACTATCTGAAATCTGATCAGAATCATTCTTTAGCCGGTTTGTGTTAACCCTTATTTTATCCATCCTGAATATACCCACTCCCCTTTCCCTGCTTATTATGAATTAAAAGTATTGAGAAATTAATCGCTGTATATTTCCTAAATCCTTTAGCGAAACAGATTCCTCAAATCTTGGGATATCGTCTGAAGTATCCAGTATCTCTTCTTCGGTATTTTCATACTGCTTTTTAATGTTGTCCAGGACTCTGTGTAACTTCGCCAGAGAATCACATTTACGATGAAATACCGTTTCCTGCACTTCCAGCCTGTCTGCAATCTTCCGTATACCTGTATGCTCAGAATTTTTCATACAGTTGCGAAGCTCCTGCAATTCCCGCAAATCTTTTCGTAAGGATTTTTCGATAATTTTCAACGACTCTATTATGTATTGTAACTTGGAAAAAGAAACTTCAACCTGCATATATCCTCAACCCTTCTCGCCCGAGTATAACAAATACATCGCCGGTAAAGTTATTTTTTCCGTAAACGGCACATTCATCTGCCCAGAATGCACATTTTAAACAAGCATCAGTCTG
>NZ_JAWYAJ010000479.1:0-3241 GCF_034124845.1 Robinsoniella sp. | reverse complement strand
GAATGGATCAGTGTTATTCCCATAGTTCCATCACGGAAATCTCCCCCATAGCAACCGTCATTCAAACAGGTCACTGCCATATCTCTTTCTTCCTCAAAAATACCGCACCATCTCTGCATAACTCTTTCTCTTTCACTTGCTTCATAAGTCTGCACGCCATAAGCCGTTTCACATAGATTTTGTCCCTGAAGGCAGGTTGGGATTTCCAGTTTCAGTAATTTACCTTTTTCCATCCATTCCACAGTGAGGTCCAGATCCACATCCCACCCCTTTTTCGGTAATATATAATGCATCACTGCCCTTGAATTATGATATCGGAACAAAGCCTCCACAATGGTTCTCACCTGCCCGTTTTCAATAATACGCACACTTTCCAGCTGCGCATCCACACCGGAGAAATCAGCCCCTTCTTCCTTTTCCATGAGAGTAAACCTGCCCTCCTCTTTCGGAAAACTCTGTACATTCATTGCCCAGGGGTCAAATCCGCTGTCCCGCACTGAAAGTCCGAATGCTCCTTCCTTCAGATATTCTGTGCCGTCAATTTTCAGGGAATCCATCAAGCCGGTTCTTTTACTGATTACGGCTTCTATATGCTCCCCGGTAAAACAAATCTTTGCACCTTCTTCCTGCCCTACCCAATCTGGTTGTTTCTCCATAAATGTTATGGTGCAGTCATACCGGTTCATCTGCATAGGCATTAGTTCTGCATAAAATGCCACTTTCTTTCTCCAGTCCAGATTCATATTGCAGGCTTCTTTTTCCACCTGGCATGGAATCTCTGCTCCCTTATAAAATACCGTTGGCATTCCAAAAGTAGTATCCCAGTTTTGATTCTGCATCTGAAATTCACAGGTCACAACTCCTTTTACCGGATAGGGATGAGGATTATAAATTAAAATCGGATATTCTCCCTCCTTAGCCGGCTGCTCCCCTTCAGCCAAGGCAAAAAATGCTCTTTTTTTCTGTTTCTCCAGCAGCTCCATACCATAGTTCATAATCCGTATACCCGACTCTTCCACTGATTTCACCGCTGAACCAGGTAAAATATCATGAAACTCCGCTGTAAGCAATGCTTTTTCTGCTTCTTTTAGTTCTTCCTCCGGATAATTCATTTTTTTCCGAAACACTGCAGCCGACACCATTTTTTCGGTCATATAGAGCAATCCTTCCAGTTTCCTGTGCATCTGTTTAATTCTGATCTGGGCAGTATAACAGCCTACTGCCCAGGGATTCAAGTCACTATGGAATTCAGGCAGATTTATATTCTCTTCTTCCAGTCTATTAAAGTATGATTCCGGAATGGAATGCTTTAGTTCACACAGTGGATTTTCTTTTCTTTTTTCCTGAATCTGACCCATATCCACATGAGAAGGCCCACCGCCGTGATTTCCTACTCCCCACAAGAGCAATCCCGTTTCCTGCCCCCGGTGGCTTTCCAGAAACTCTGTAATTTTCTTCCCTGCTTCTCCCATCAGCGAATTGTAATGTTCACTGGAGCGATGTCCTCTTATCCGGGAGCCGTCAAATCCAATCCAGAAGAAGTCATCATCCGGCAGACAGCAGTCCTCCTGGGATGGACGGCAGAAGATATAGGAATCATACCCTGCCTTCTGGAGAATCTGTACCATTCCTCTGGAGTGTCCAAAAGGATCAAAATTCACAGCCGTTTTCGGAAGAACACCAAATTTTTCAAAAAAATACTCTCTTCCCGTTTCTATCTGACGGATAAAAGACTCTCCCGAAGGCATATTACAGTCAGGCTGTAAAAACCATCCTCCCATAATATTCCATTTCCCTTCTTTCACCAGTTCCTGAATTGTTTGAAATAAATCCGGTTCATATTCTTCTACCCATTGGTACAGTAATGCTTCATTATGATTAAATATAAATCCATCATATTCTCTGCAGAATCTGGCTGCAATCCGAAAAGTGGACAATGCTGCTGCAATTCCTTCCTCCCAGTCCCACAGCCATACCGGATCCAGATGTGCGTTGCAAATCATATGTAATTCTTTCATTATCGTATTTCTCCATTTCTATTTTTTATACCCGCAGTTAACAGCAACGTATATAATTCTACTTTATAAAAACTCTTTCATTACCTCAACTACAAAATCTTATCTTTCCTTTGATTTTTAACAATTTTTTTCTTTGATTTTTAATGTAAACCTATTTTCCCTGCAAAGTCAGATTCATAAAAGAGCTGCTGCAGGAAATGGCATTATCTGCCTTTCTGCAACAGCTCTAATTCAGTTACTTATATTTATCATAGTATTCTTCAGCCGAATCATGATCCAGGTTGAAACACTTCTTCAGATTTTCAACAATACGTTCATGAAGATAACCTTCCGACAGATTGTAGTGTATAAATAATTTAATGCTTTCTTCTAATCCATCTGCTAAACCTTTAGCCAATGCTTTTTTTCTTTCCTCTTCAGCTTTTTCTTTTGCCTCTTTCACCTCTTTTTTCGCCATATATAAAATGTGGTTATGATCCCGGATTGCCTTTTCCCTGGATTCGTATTCGTACCTTTTCCGCTCATCTTCACTGATATGTTTTATGATCTGATATGCTTCGTTTATGTATTCATTTTTCTCAGCCATTTCCTTGAAATCCTCCTCCCGTTTTCCGTTCAGGAATTTCGCCCATTGCAGCAGTTCGTTTTCCGGTTCTTCCTGTCCAACCAGCTTGGGCAGCTCCAGCACATGCAGCTCCAGTTTATCAGAATATAAACTTCCCCGCTGGTCTTCCCTTAGATGGAAACAGGAATACCATGCATCGGTATCTTTTAAAAATGCAAAGTCCAGTATGCTGATCTGGATACATTTTACCAGAACATCGTAATTATCCCCGCTTACTATCTGGTCGGTGTACATTTTACAGGTATAGAACAGGGTCCGCTCCTCCCAGCAGTGAAACGGCAGTACCTGCATTTCCAAATCAACCTGGGTGTTATCATGCATCCGGACTCTTACATCCAGGATTCCAAGCTTTTCATTTTCGGTTTTCTTTCGCAGAGCTGTATTCAGCAATTCCGTTTCCTGAATTTCCTTTGGATCCAGATTCAAAAATGCTGCAATTAATCCCTTTCTTACTTTCTCACTGCACATCAGCTCCTTGAAACAAAAATCTATCGTAGGCAGCATGATAAATGGTTCTGTTTTCTTATTTTCGTTCTGAATGGCATTTGTTTTGGGCGAATTATCCATTGTTTGTCAGTCCTCCTCTTACTTTAAGGCA
>NZ_JAWYAJ010000478.1:0-19752 GCF_034124845.1 Robinsoniella sp. | reverse complement strand
GCTATGATTCGGGCACTTAGAGAAAAAGATGTAAATCTCTATGCAGAATTTGTCCGCTTAAGTTTTCTAAACAAACGGGGGTTTGTTACAGAGCAAATGGGAAATGAAGTAGTTACCGGATGTGATTCCCTGGATGAAACAGAGTTTCCTGAACAGGTATTCGATCGCTTGTTTGGAATGGAAGGAGTTTATAAAACCCGGCCATTTCGTTATTCATTTGAAGTCCGGGCCGAAAGCATAACTAAGGAAAAGCTTCAAATGATGAAAAGATACTTGGGAAATGGTAGAACATTTCTGGAAATAGGAGTTGAAGTAACAAATGAGTGGCTTCGCAATCATTGGATTAATAAAAGTCTGTCAGATTCCAAATTAGAAAATGCTATAGGGATGTTACACGAAGAAGGATTTAAAGTAAATACTAATATATTATTGGGAATTCCCTGCCTTACCGAAGAACAATCAATTATGCTGTTTCGGGAATCAGTAATAAAATTAATGAATTTAAAATCAGATCGTATAACATTCCATCCGCTGACAAGAAAGCCATATACCATCAATCATTATTTGTTTGAACATCTAAAAGATAATCCCTTCCTAAAAAACATTGGGATAGCAGATGGAGAACATACGGGTTTGCCCTGGATGTTTTCTATTATTGAAGCAATGGCGGGAATATTTGAGGAATTTCCTAAACTCAGCAGAAATTTTGGAGTAGGACAATTTAATATCTTTGAAGACAGTGATATTCTCGTCTATAACGCCGACCGGAGCTGTTCCTGCAATAAAGATCTGTTTAAAGCGGTAGACAGGGCCATGAAAACATTACACACTTCGGAAATATCAGAAATTAGAAAGAATATGAAAAAAGACCCCTGCTATAAAGCATATGAAGAGGTGCTAGAAAGGCAAAAGAATGCGGGTGATATCCGGGAAACATTAGGTATTGTGGGAAAAGAAATGATTGCATCGTTATGGGATACTGAGAAAGAGATTAAAACGGAAAAGTTTCTTAAGGAACTTGATTCCATGTAAACTTTTCTTAGAAAGGATTTGAGATGAAACACTTGATTCATGGCCTAAAGAACCAATTGGGCAGACATTGCTATTATTCTTCTATAACTAACTTATTAAAATTCAGCGGATATGATATTTGTGAGGGTGAAGTTTTTATATTATTTGGCGGTCTGGAAATGAGCTACGATCAAACTATTGGAATTCTGGATCTTACAGTAAAAGACAAATTGCCAATTGATCAGTATGACAATATTACTTTTGAATTAAAGTATACTGAATTTAAGAAAAGTAAGATGTATATGAATAAAATTTTGAATACTATTTTAGATGACCGTATTGTAATCATTGCAATTAAGAACAAATACTTGAATTATAATCATGTTTATCAAGAGAGCGGAGAATATCTTCATTTTATTCTTATGTATGGATTTGATGAAGAAAACGATCTGGCTTATGTGGCAGATACTTTTATGCTGGATAGTTCCGGAGATTCATCTATGTACATGGGTCCCATGCCATTAAAAAATATAACAGAAGGACTTGGTGCATATGGCTATTTGCAGGATGCGAAGAATATACGGTTTGATCGAAATAAGATTTTTTGCAGCTTAAAAGAAGAATTTAACAAATTTCTCTTGACCGGGATGGAGTGCAGCCGGGACTTTACATATTATCGTGGTAATCATGCTATTTCTATGTACAGTAAGAGAATTTTTTATGAGTATACCAAACATTGTAACCTGGAAGAAGCATGTTTCAATACTATCTATGATTTGAAATTTGGAGTAATGTTGCCACTGATAGATTATTTTATTGAAATAATGGAAATTTACAATATTTTTAATAAAAATTTGCTTAAAAATGATCTGTTATTGTTGAAGCAAAAGTGGCATGACTATTTTATTTTGTTATTGAAAATCGGATTTGCAAAAGATAATGCTAAGATAATGAATAATGCTAGACTGCATATAGAAGATCTGTTGGTATTACAAAATACAGTTTTTAGTAAAATAAAGTTATGTATGGAATGCGAAACAGTAAAGGAGAGAAATTATGTATAGAGTAATGTATAAATCTAAAATACATGGTGCAGTGGTAACGGATGCTGATCTAAATTATAAAGGATCAATCACAATTGATAAAAAATTAATGGAACTCTCGGATATACTGGTTCATGAAAAGGTTCTTGTGGTAAATCTCAATACTGGCGGCAGATTTGAGACTTATGCGATTGAAGGAGAATATGGATCTGGGGTAATCTGTCTGAATGGGGCGGCAGCAAGACTTGCACAACCGGGGGATACAATTATTATTATTTCCTTTGGGATATTCAACGATCAGGAAAGCCGTGATTTAGATCCTATTAAATTATTACTGTCCCATACAGAAGAACATGTAAATATACCGGTCACAGATTAGAATGAAACTGACGGAGATAGGACGGAAAGATTATGGATAATGGAAATGGATATAAAAAAGATGATCTTCTGAAATGGATGAAAGGTGAAAAGAGAGGGTATCCATCTGTAACTATATGTGATGGATGGTACAAAAGCTTAAAAGAAAATTATGATGAAATTGCAATAAGAGGCATAGACAGGCAAATTACGTATCAGGAATTAGAGGAAAGAAGTAATATCATAGCGTTAAAGTTAAAGGAGCAGGGTATAAAAAAAGCTGATGTTGTAGCTATCATTCTTGGATGTCCAAAAAACAGTATAGCAGCCCAGTTAGCTGTATTAAAATTAAATGGTGTATGTTTAAACATAGAGAAAAATCATCCTCGTACCAGGCTTGAATATATGCTGAATGACAGCAATACCAAAGCTGTTATCTGTGATGACGAAAGTGAATTACCAGACGGGTATAATGGCATTCTTATAAACTATAGTACCATTCGTTTTTGTGGCAATATTAAGAAATTCGTCGTGGACGACTCATATGAATTGAGTCCTGCATATTTGATTTACACTTCAGGAACAACCGGAAGACCAAAAGGTACGGTTCTGAGTAATAAAGGCATCATGAATCATCTTTATACAAAGATAAGGGTTCTTGGGCTTGGAAAAGGGGTTGTGGTAAGCCGTAATTTCAGCGTAAATTCTGTTGCTGCCGTCTGGCAGACCTTTGTTCCGCTTCTGATAGGCGGAACAATTGCTGTCCATAATCATGATACAGTTTTGGATGGATATAAACTTTTTACAGAGGCAGAAAAATTAGGTGTAAACATTATTTCTATGGTACCGTCTCAATTGAGTTCATTTATTGGACAATTGGAAGCTGGAAGAGACAGGCTGCTTTTGAATTCCCTTAAAATGCTTGTACTGACCGGAGAGAAAACCGAGCCTGGGTTAGTTAAAAGATTTTATAAGTTCTATCATATACAATTATGGAATGCCTATGGGCAGAGTGAGTGTTCGGATGATACTTTGCATTACAAAATAAAAAGAGACTGTGATTTAGAGGTTATACCAATTGGAAAGCCTTCCGATAATACATGTGTATATATAATGGATAAAAATTTAAATATACAGCCGGTTGGAGTGGAAGGGGAAATATGCATCTCTGGAGATGGTGTTGCCTTGGGATATCTGCATAGTGTGTCTGATAATAAGTTTATAGAAAATCCGTATGACCGTGGTACCTCCATGTATAAGACAGGAGATATAGGTAGGTGGAATTTTGATGGGGATGTAGAATATATCGGTAGAATTGACCGGCAGGTAGAATTAAGAGGGTTCCGCGTGGAATTGGAGGAAATTGAAGCTTGTATCGCAGAGGTTCCAGGGATCACAGGATCGGTTGTTGTTACCAAAGGTAATCATAAAGAATATCTCTATGCGTATGTGCTGTCATGTGAAAAGATAGCTGAAAATGAGCTGAAAAAAGCTCTTAAAGAAAAATTACCAGAACACATGTTACCTGCTAGAATAATACAATTAGATAAATTTCCCATGACAAGTACAGGTAAAGTGGATTTGCTGTTTTTGGAAAGCAGGGAGGACCAGGAGGAGCAGGATTATCATTCTTTACCCCGTAATAAAATGGACCGTTATTTATGCAGTATGTGGAGGGAGTTGCTAAAGAGGGATTTTGTAGGAATAGATGACGACTTTTTTTCTTTGGGAGGAAATTCTTTAAAAGCCACATCTTTGATTTATAAATTAAATACTTCCTTTGGTACAGAATTAAATTTAGGAGATTTGTTCCATCATCCAACAGTACGCTGGTTATCAGACCACTTGATATTGGAGAAAGATAAAAATTATAAAGTAATTACCAGAGAAGAAGATCAAAAGTATTATCCGCTGTCATTATCCCAGAACAGAATATTCATATTGAATGAGGTGGAAAAGGAAGGTACACAATATAACATCAGCGGTGCATACTTATTTAAAGAAAAAATTGACTTGGAAAAATTATCTGTGATATGGAGTAGTATTATTCAAAGGCATGAAGCATTCCGAACAAGATTTGAGGTTGTGAAAGGTGTTCCAATGCAATGTATTGAGGATACGGCGCCGTTTAAAATAGTGAAGAAAATCTTGCCGCCTGGGTTAGATGACAGTGCTGTTAATCTGGAATTACAGAACTTTATAAAGCCATTTGATTTAACCGCTGCACCTCTCTTGAGGGTAGGTATATTTGAGCTTGATGAAAAAAGATCCATTATGATTTATGATATGCATCATATTATTGCGGATGGAGCTTCATTAACCATTATTTATGAAGAATTTTTAGCGCTGTATCGAAATATGCCTTTAGATAAATTAACTGCCAGATACCGAGATTTTATTTTGTGGCAGCAGAAGTTTATTTCATCAGCCAGAATGGAGGGGCAAAAGGAGTATTGGCTTTCTCAATTGTCGGGAGGGATAACGGCATTAGATTTGCCATTTGATAAGCAGAGGCCTCTGCAACAGAGCTTCAGGGGAGCTACTATCAGAACAAGGATAAATAAAGAAGAGGTATCTTTGATAAAACGGACGGTAAAAGAAGAAGGTATTACTCTTTTTACATTTTTACTTTCTTCATTGAACATACTGCTGTATAAGTATACAAAAGATCAGGATATTATTATTGGTACTCCTGTTTTGGGCAGATATAATGAAGAAACAAAATCAATCGTTGGGATGTTTGTTAATACAATTGCTTTAAAATGCCATATCGATCCTGAGGATACCCTTAATTCATTTTTCCGCAAGGTAATGTGCACAGTTGTAGAAGGCTATGATAACCAGGATTATCCTTTTGATGAATTGGTGAATCAATTGAAAATACCAAGAGACCGTAGCAGGAATCCTATTTTTGATATCATGCTGTTGCTTCATGAAGCGGATGATATCGGTGAGGATAAAAGTGTATTAAATATTGAGAAATATCCTTTGAAAAAGCAAGCTGCCCAATTTGATCTGACATTTGAGATTACGGAAGATGGATCTGGTTTATACGTAGATATTAATTATTGTGCAGATATTTTTAATGAAGCAACCATTCGTGCAATATCAGGGAGATTCATACGGCTTATGCAAATTATGGCTGCAGATAGAGACTTAACAATAAGTCAAATTTGTATTTCTACCAGAAAAGAACAACAATGGGTTTTAGAAAAAGGCAAAGGAGAAATATTTACAGGAATCAAGGGGCTGGCAATATGCCAAATGCTGCAGAATCAAGCAGAAAATGCGCCAAACGATATTGCGCTGGCGGCAAATGGGATACAGGTAAGTTATGCTAAACTCTGGGAGAGGATCGAAGAGTTAAAAGCCATGTACAGAAAAGAGGGAATGGAGACAGGGCAAGTTGTAGTTATTCAGATGACATCTTCCATAGAGTTAATACTTTCTATATTAAGCGTTCTTAGTTATGGTGCAATCTGTCTTCCGATTGACGTTAAATGTCCCAAACAGCGAAAAAAATATATGATAGAAGATAGCTGCGCTGACTGGGTGATCACTTACGAACGAGAAAATATATTACTGGAAAGGAATCAACGCACAAGTCAGGAATGCATAAAAAAACTCAATATTACGAATGTAGATAATCAGGCAGCTTATATTATTTATACTTCTGGATCAACAGGTTTGCCAAAAGGAGTCATATTAAGTGAAAAAGGAATTTTAAATCACGCATTTACAAAAGTAAGATTTTTAAACATGAGGAGAGATGATGTTGTATACCATAATTTTAGTATAAATTTTGTTGCTTCCATATGGCAGTATCTTGCACCTTTAATAACAGGAGCCAGAGTAGTAATCCAGACCCAAAAAATATCTGCAGATGCGTATCAAATGCTGGAGGAAGCAATCCGGGAAAAGGTCAGTATCCTTTCATTAGTTCCTTCGCAGCTGGATGCTTATTTAGACCAGATTGATATGGGAAGAGAAGCTTTAAAATTAAATACTATTAAATGTGTCATTTTAACAGGAGAAAAAACAGATGAGAATCTGGTTCGAAGATTTTACAGTAGGTACAAAATACCTCTTATAAATGCATACGGGCTCAGTGAATGTTCTGATGATGTGCTTCATTATCGTATACCTTTTCATGTTGCCTGCAGCGTTATACCTATTGGAAGCCCTGCAATAAATACACAAATTTATATACTAGGGGATAACTTTGAAATTCTGCCTGCCGGGGTACAGGGTGAAATATATATTGGGGGGGATAGTCTGGCACTGGGATATATCAGAGATTCGGCTGATTATGCCAGCAAGTTTATAAAGGTTTTGAATATATCTGAAAAAATATTATTTCGGACAGGTGATATAGGTAGATGGAATGAAGATGGGTATGTAGAGTACCTGGGAAGAAAAGACAGGCAGGTTAAGATCAGGGGACACCGGATAGAATTAGAAGAAATTGGATCATGTCTGAAACAAAACTTTCCGATTGAAAAAACAGCAACAGTAATACAAGGTAAAGAAAATAATGAATATATATGTTGTTATGTCATTTGTAAAGAGGACATATCTGAATTGGATATGAAGGATAAGCTGCGGGAATATCTTCCGGAGTATATGATACCTAACAGAATAATCAAAGTAGACGCCTTTCCAACAACCATATCGGGAAAAATAAACTATGGATTGTTGGAAAATTACCAGGAGGAAAAGTTGAAAGAAGAATTTCACCCTCCGCAGAACGAACTGGAAGAGGAACTTTGTGAACTGTGGATGGACCTTCTAACAATAGATAGAGTAAGCATAACGGATGATTTTTTCGAATTAGGCGGAAACTCATTAAAATGTTCTACCCTTCTTTATATGATAAATGATACATACCATTCAGATCTCGAACTGGATGAAATCTTTATGCATCCTACGGTCAAATGGTTGGCAGAGCGTATTCAAAAAAGCAAGTTTATGGTATACGAGCCAATTATCAGGTCAGAATTTCAGGATGTATATCCGTTATCTTTGAGCCAGAAAAGAATTTATATACTGGATTCTTTGGTATCGAATAACGATGGGATAATAAAATCCTCTGTGACGCCATATAACATAAGTTACGCTTTTACTGTCTATGGGGAGTTAGAGGTTGACAAACTGCAGGAGGCATGTCAGGAGCTTGTAAACAGGCATGATGTATTGAGAACCCGTTTTTCTTTTTTGAATGAAGAGCCTGTACAGATTGTGATTGATAGAGTAAAAATGGAAATGGCAGTACTCTCAGCAAATAACGGGGATGAGCAGGCGCTCCAGGAGATATTACGTGATTTTATACATCCCTTTGACTTGAAAAAACCGCCTTTGATAAGAATTGGACTGATATCTTTCAATGCCAGCAAACATATCCTTGTTTTTGATATGCATCATATTATATCAGATGGATTTTCCTTACGGATTATATTCCAGGATTTATTAAGTATATATTCAGGGGATACAATGTACCCGCAAAAGGTACAATATCATGATTTTGTCCTGTGGCAGCAAAAGCAGATTCAAAGGCAGGGGCTGGAATCCCAAAAAAGATATTGGGTTCACAGATTCCGGGATAGTATACCTGTTTTGCATCTTCTAGAGGATCAAAAAAGACCTTTGGAACAAAGTTTTAAAGGGGAACTTCTGGAAATAATGCTGAATAAGGAAAAGACTTCTTGTATCAAAAATGCAGCCAGGAGGGAAAGGGTGACGGTCTTTACCTTATTGCTGTCCGGATTATATATCTTATTACACAAATATTCCGGAGACACTGATATAGTGGTTGGCAGTGCGGTATCAGGAAGATTGCAGCAGGAAACAAAGTCTATGGTTGGTATGTTTGTCAATACCATTGCCTTAAGAAACCAGATACAGCCTAATGATTCATTTACTGATTTTCTCCAGGCAGTAAAATTAACCGTAGCTGAAGGATATACAAATCAGGCATACCCTTTTGAAGAGCTTGTAGAAGAATTAAATATACCGAGAAATAGAAGCAGAAACCCCATATTTGACGTTATGATGCTATTTCACGAAGCATCTGAATATGACACAAAAGGGTTTCAGATAGAACCTTATCACATACAAAGAGATTCCTCTCAATTTGATTTAACGTTTGAGGTAACCGAGACAGAGGCAGGTTTAAAAGTTGGTATTAATTATTGCACGGATATTTTTAACAAAGAATCTGTAAAATTAATGATGGATAGATTTATTGAAATATTAATAGCAGTATCTCTTCATAGAGATGTCAGAATAAGGGATCTGTCAATCGTAAGTACAGAGGCAAGGCAATGGATTATTGAAAAGGAACAGGGAGAAGAGGTCTGGGAGTATCTAAATCAGTCTATAGACGGACTTATTGAGAAACAAGTGCAGGAAAATGCTGATAAAACTGCTCTCATTTCAGGTGAAATCCGGATGTCCTATCTGGAATTCTGGAATAAAGTCTTAAAATTATCAGAAATGTTGGTAAACAACGGGATTAAAAATAATGATGTAGTCATCATACAAATTAAAAGTTCTATAGAGTTGTTTATTGCCATTACTGCAGTTCTTAAATCAAATGGAGTTTGTCTGCCGATAGAGGCAGATTGTCCTCAGATACGTTTTGATTATATTAGGAAAAACAGCAGTGCGGTTGGTGTACTTTTATATACAGACCATCGTTTTAATTTTGAAAAAATAACTGGAAATGGTAAATCAATACGAAGCGTTCTTAAAGACAAGGAAAGTAAACCGGCATATATTATTTATACATCTGGCACTTCAGGAAATCCAAAAGGGGTACTGTTAAGCCACCAGGGAATTGTTAATCATCTAATCGGGAAAATAAAAGAAACAAAGCTGAGTGAGAACGACATTATAAGCCAAAGTTTTGGTATCCGGTTTGTAGCATCTATCTGGCAGTTTGCAGCGCCTCTATGCTGTGGAAGTGCAATACTGGTGCATTCGGATGAAGTAAAAATGAGTCCTTATAAATTATTGGAAGAGGCACAAGAAAGGAAAGCCAGTATTATTTCAATGGTGCCGTTCCAGCTTAAAATGTATCTGGATATGATAGCAAACGGGAAAAGTAAATTATTATTGGAGAGTATCAGATTAATCATATTGACAGGAGAAAAGACAGACTGTAAATTAGTAGAAAAATTTAATCAGGAATACAAGATTCCCTTACTCAATGCTTATGGTCAATCGGAATGTTCAGATGATACGCTGCATTTCCACATACCACATGATTTAAACGGAAATTGTGTTCCTATTGGAAAGCCGGCAATAAATACACAGGTCTATATTCTGGATGAGGCATTCTGCAGGCAGCCTGTAGGAATTCCAGGTGAGATATATATCGCCGGAAAAGGACTTGCTATGGGGTATATCAATAATAATGAACTGAATAGTCAGAAGTTTTTAAAAAATCCATTTCTCTCTAATAGCTACATGTACCGTACAGGAGATTATGGTAGATGGAATAAAGATGGTAATGTGGAGTACCTGGGAAGAAAAGACAGACAGATAAAGATAAGGGGAATTCGATTAGAGCCAGAAGAGATTGAACATTGTATTGAAAAGTTTCCTGGAATAGAAAGAGCTGTTGTTGTAGAAAAAAGAGAAGACGATAACCGAGTATTTTTATGTGCGTATGTATTATCAAAAAATGCATTTTCTGAAACAAAGCTTCTGGATTCCTTAAGGGATCAATTACCGGAATATATGATTCCTCATAGAATCATACGGTTAGAAAGTTTTCCTCAAACATCCAGCGGTAAAACTGATTTAAGAGAATTAGAAGACAGAAAAGAAGAATACCGAAGGGAGGTATTTACGGCTCCGAAGAATGCGGTAGAGAAAAATATCTGTAATATTGTGGAAAAAATACTCCATGTAAATGAGATTAGTATTGATGATAATTTTTTTGATTTGGGTGGTAATTCATTAACTGCGGTTCAATTATCTGTTTTATTAGAGGAACAATATAGGAATTTAAGACCATCTTATATATTAAGCCATCCAACAGTCCGTTCACTGGCAGCTTTCATCAATAAGGAAACGGTAAAAAATAATGACAACCCGATTAGTAATTACTGTGAAGACAAAAAAGATACGGTTTTAATCGAAAATATTAAGCCTTTTGGAGATTTATTTTATAAAAACTGTTTTTATAATTCGCTCTTTCCTGTACTGTATCATTTTAAAAGGGATATTATGCAGGTTTTATTATATGATTCAATTATTTACAACTTTAACCTACAAAAGAACCAATTGATTAATTATAAAAACCATTTATCGACAGATCATATTTTGATAGAGATGAATGTAAAATACGAAATGAAATCTGATGTGGATGAAGTTGTGGAAACAATTATATATGCTTTGGGCAAACACCATCCGGTTATTTTATGGATTGATTGCTATAAGATCTCAGTCTGTAAACAGGAATATAGGAAAAAACATGTTCCCCATACGATATTATTATATGGATATAATAATAATAGTAAGACTTTTTATATTATAGATCATATTAATGAGGAAAGTAATTATTATAAAATGCAGGAAATCCCATATCACGATGTGAAAGAAGCATACAACGAATATCAAGTTAATTTTAATCAACATGGATATCATTCTTTTTACGAATTTTATCAGGATGAAACCAGGCAGGATACTTCAATAGAATTTCGTGAAGAAGAACAACGAAAACTGTTCTATCGGGTTTTTAATGAAGACAGGGATCAAATAAAAACTGGATTTGAGGATATTAACAAATTTAAGCAATATTTCATTCAATGTGTAAAAAATAAACAACATTTTAGCAGCAGTTTCGATAATCTGATCGGGATGATGAACGATGCAGTTAATAGTAAAAAAGCAGAGTTATTCCGGAATCAAAGAATATTTCAAGGATATAAAACACCTGGCGATTTATCGGAAACAATTCTTGAGCAGTGGATACTGGTCAGAACAGTAATTCTTAAACAAAAATATTCTGATAATAAAATAATAAGCAGTGATTTAGAACTTTGTCTTAGATCAATGGATAGAATCTATCAGTTAGAATCTCTGAATTACGATATTATATCAGAGTATGAAAATAGTTTGGGTTTTATATAAAGCCGATTATTAAGCCGTAATAGAAAGGAGGTGACAAGTATTGATATCGGATAAAATGAAGGAATATGTAGCAAGTAATTTTGCAGTAAACGCTCTCTTTGAAGAAAGCAAAAATATGAAAGATCTCTACGGAGAAGATAATGTATATGATTTTAGCCTCGGTAATCCCAAAGTAGAAACACCTGAACAAGTTAAAACAGCTTTATTAGAAATTCTTGATAAAGAAAGAACCGTCGATATACATGGCTATATGAGCAATTCCGGATATGAAAGTGTCCGTGAGAAAATAGCAGTAAGTATCAATGACAGGGAAACAACATCCTTTACTTCCAAAAATATTGTTATGACCGCAGGTGCAGCTGGGGGATTGAATGTGATATTTAAGATTTTATTGAACCCTGGTGATGAAGTAATTGTCTTTGCTCCTTATTTTCCGGATTACAAGAGTTATGTAGACAATTATAATGGGAATTTTATAAGTATTATGCCGCAATCAGAAAATTTTGAACCAGATTTAGAAGAGTTTGAAAAAACTCTTTCTAGTAAAACAAAAGCAGTAATCATAAATTCGCCAAATAATCCAACCGGTATTATATATAGTCTGGATACGATAATGAACTTGACTGCAATATTACAAAAGAAACAAAAAGAGTATGGTACAGATATATATTTGATTTCGGATGAGCCATACAGGGAGATTGTGTACAATAAAGCAGATATCCCATATTTAACAAAATATTACAGTAATACGATTGTCGTTTATTCTTTTAGTAAATCGCTGTGTCTCCCAGGAGAAAGGATTGGATATTTAGTGATTCCGTCCGAACTGGCGCATAGCAAAGAGATGATATGTGCCGCTAAAATTGCCAATCAGATATTAGGCTTTGTGAATGCTCCGTCGCTTTTTCAAAGAGTAGTTGCCGAATGCCTCAATTCGAGTGTTGATACTGGCTATTATAAAAGAAACAGAGATACATTAATTAAAGCGATACGAAAGGCAGGATTTCAATGTAAAAATCCGGAAGGGGGTTTTTATCTTTTTATGAAATCCCCGATTGAGGATGATAAGGCTTTTTGTGAATCGGCTAAAAAATACCGGATTCTGATTTCACCAGGAAGATATTTTGGATATGGGGGATATGTCAGAATATCATTCTGTGTATTATATGAAACAATCCTAAATTCTTTACCAGGTTTTTTTCTGCTGTCTGAAGAATACTTGTAACAGAATGTGAACCAATTCATTTCATGGTATATAAAGCAGTACATAAGAATAATGAAAGGAGTAGTTTTATGGAAAGATGGAGTATTGAGAAAATATATAATCTTAAATGGAAAAAACCTTGGAGAGACGGTTACGCACATTTCGGATTCCATGACAAGGAGGGCAGGCAGATTATCATTAATACAGAATTTAATTGGGTAGGCTGCATTGGTGAAGGGGAAGAACTGGAATGGACAGCTGGTCATCAGGCAGTGCCAGAAAGCAAATACCATATAATGCTGGATCTGGATGTCCCTAATTCTGGCAGTTGTGATCCGGATGGAAACATTTTATTTAGCAGTGAAGCTAATAATAAAATTTATAAGATTGAACCGGAAACAAAAAAAGGATATGTTTTTTTTGATGCCGCAAAAAGAGATTTTGGTTACATTGGAAGCTGTGAGTTTGATCTTGAAGGAAATATATGGGTTATAGAACTTAATGGATTCCGTGTGTGGAAATTAGACAAAAATGGAAATATTCTCTTGACACTTGGAGATGGGATTGAAGGTTTTCAAACGGGTACAGTATCGTTTGATGAAGTAAGGTTCAGTCTGATATCCTGTATTAAATGCGGCAAGGATGGGAATCTGTATCTTGTGGACAGTGGAAACTTTGCGGTGCGTATGATTAATCCATATGAAAAGACGGTTACGACAATTGTCGGAACAGGAAAACCGGGATATTCCGGTGATGGGGGTCCCGCTAAATTGGCCAAATTAGGAAGAGGAGATTACCACATCAGCTTTTATGAAGGACCATGGTATCTTTCGGTAGATGATAAGTGTAACATTTACATTGCAGATACAGGTAATAATGTGGTAAGAAAAGTTGAGCGTAAAAGTAATATTATTACTACGATAGCGGGCAGGCATAAGGTTGACAGGACGAAGCATTTAATCGTAGGTGAAACGGATCCTATGAATATGAATTTACCCTATCTGATCAGTGTAGAATATTATAAGAATAGATTATATGTATCAGATTGGAGAGGAGATCTGGCTATATTAAGGCCAATAAAATAAAACAGAAATTAATAAAAAATAAGTTAAGGGAGATTGTATCATGAATATAGAAAAAAAATTTAGAGAGCTTTTGAATGAATATGCAATTGTGTCAACACCTGCAGATGAGATTAATTTAGATGAGAAGGTTGAGAATGTTTTTGTAAACTCTATATTATTTATTAAAATAGTAGTTGCTTTGGAAACGGAGTTTGAATTTGAATTTGAAGAAGAGGATCTGGATACAGAAGGTTACTCAACTTTACGCGACGTGATTACATACATAGAAAAAAGGCTGATGCAAAAGGAAGAAGAAAAGAATGAGCAGCAAGCGTAGTTATAAAGTATTGCTTTTGGCTGTATATAACAAGAATATGTGGTTGAATCAAGAGGAAATGGGTATTTCATATATTGCATCTTATCTCAGGGAAAAAGGATACGAAGCAGTATTAAAAACTTTTTTTAGTGAGAACCCCAATTACGAAAAAATTAAACTGGAACAGCCTGATATGATTGGGATTCCTGTATATGATATAAATAAGAAGGATATTTACAGTTTTTGCAAACACATACGCACAATGCTTCCAGACGTTAAAATCTGTGCAGGAGGTAGTGTACCGACTTATTCTGGAAGCCAGGTGTTGAAAGAATGCAGAGATATTGACTATGCAATTGCCGGGGAAGGGGAAGTACCTTTTCACAAACTTGTATGTGCATTAGACAATAGGATGGACGTAACTCAAATACACAATCTGATCTTCCGAAAGGAGAAAAAAGTTTTTCAAAACCCACTTGGGCCTGGTTTAAAGGACATGGACAGTATACCGTTTCCGGCGAGAGATATGCTTAAAGAGATGAATATTAAAGTTGCCCAATTGTCGACTTCAAGAGGATGTCTGGCAAACTGCAGCTTTTGTGTCACAAAATTATACCATAAGGCATGGAGGGGAAGAAGTGCTGTCCGTATGGTTGATGAAATAGAAGACCTGAAAAAAAGGTATGGGATCAGGGCTTTTAATATTATTGACTGTAGTTTCGAAGATCCGCAGATCAGTGGTGAACGTTTAAAAGAATTCTCCAGTGAAATACTTAGAAGAAATTTAGTCATTTCATATTACGTTCATCTGAGAGCGGAATCTTTGAAAGATGTAGATATTAATTTACTAAAACTGCTTAAGAAATCTGGATTAGTGACTGCATGTATTGGTTTGGAGTCTGGTAATGAAGAGGACTTAAAACTCTACCATAAAAGAGCTTCTTTGTCAGATGTAATGAATGCCATTGATATTTGTAAGAAGCTGGACATCCATATAGATCCTGGATTCATCAATTTTAATCCGTATACTACTATACAGAAATTGGATCAAAACATAAATTTTTTAAAGAAGTACGGATATGCATCTAATCCGGATTATTTATTGAAAAGTACATTTCTTTATAAGGGAACGCAGCTGTATGAATTAGCAAAGAAAGATAATCTTATGTTAAGAAAAATAGAAAAGGGCAGATGTTTCCGGTTTATGGAACATGGCATAGTGGACTTATATAATTATGTATATGAATATCTAAAAGAACATGAACAAAATAAATTAAATTATCCTGCAATATGCCACAGTGCAAGCTTTTTGAACGTAGGTATATCGTGTATGAAGCATCTCTTGAGGGAAGATGGGTTTAAGAGTGCTTTGGAAGTTCTATTGGAATACTGCCGGGATGTATTAAAAATAAATAATTCTCTGAATGAGAGAAATAGTGATTGGTTCTCTGCATTAATTGAATTAGGTAAAGAAGGGTGGAATCGGGAAAAAGCAGATAATTTATCAAGGAAGATTTTACCTCAGGAATTTTTATCTGAATCAGCTTTAAAATATTCTTTTTTAAAACAACGGTTGAAGATACAGATGACCAAGTGTAATGTGTCACTGGAACTGGTATATTTAATAAATGCTATTCTATTTTAAGATAATTTAATACTCAGAAAGAGGTGATAAGATGGCATACAAATATGTAGTGGGACCCCAAATTGTAGATATGGTAATTAATGATTTAAAAGATCAAAAGTTTTTAGATATGAATGCTGAGTTTGAACATGGTATTATGGATAATCCAGGCCATAAAGTTTATTATAATGATTATAGTTTTTTAGATGCCCTTGGGCATTACCGGCAAAAAGAAATATTAGAAGATATTATGGATTATTTAAAAAATAAAAATATGATACCCTCAGACGTTAATTATTCCAACATATTACTGGAGATGTATCATCAGATAATAAGATCAAAATTTATAGTTCCCTGGAAGTCTTTTTCTCCATTAATGGATAAATTAGTTTATTTATTGTCATCAATAAAAATGCCCCAAAAATGTATTGCAATAGGAGTTAATTGCGGATATACATTAGGATGTATTGCAGGAGCTTATTGGAAAAAGAATGGAAATGAGCCTCCGGCGGATATCTATGCAATTGATCTAAACAGGTCTAATATCAAAATAGCAGAAAAGAATATATCCGCCCTGGATCTCAATGCATCTTTTCATTTTTTAACTGGAGATGCATATGAATTATTAGATAAGTTTGAAAGTGGTACTTTTGATTTTGCGTTTTTAGATACACGCAGAAACTATAAAATTCTCCCTAAGTTATATGAGAAAATTAGTAATGGAGGATGGTTATTGATGCACAATGCATCTGACAGGCATTTTGTAAAAGAGATGAAACCTTTTTTAGAATTTGTAAGAAACAAAGAACATTTCAAAGAGAGTATACTGTTTCAAATTGATACGAATGGAATGGAACTATCTTTTAAATAAAAAAAACCTACTGCGTAAAAGATTCTATTAGTGGTTGAGGAGGTTTATATGGAATTAGAGATTATTAATCGCGGCACAATTAAAGTAATGGGAAAAGCAGTAAGGACGAGGTTTTGGAAAATGGGACTATCATTAATGTTTCATTTAGCCTGGCTAGATCTTACTAAAATGCATGAAAAAATACCTGATCAGGTTGATGATAATGTATATTACGGAATTAATATTGACTTTTATAAGAAAAAAGGAATCGTATCATATCTATTTGGGGCGGAAGTGTCTACTTATAAAAACACGCCGCCTGGGATGGAAACCAGAACATTGCCTCCAAGCTGCTATGTAAAACTACACCTTGTTCCTAAGGATGAAGAGCTAAAAAAAGCTCTTCATATAAAAGGAAAAGCAAATTATGGAAATATGGCAAAAGCAGGATATCAATATCTTACAGATGAGTGGCTGGCTGATTCCCCTTATGAAAGAGCTGATATGTCAGAAAATTTTGAATTATATTTTCTTGATGAATTAAAAGAAGGTATTTATATCTGTGTTCCAATCCAGAAAAAAATGGCAGGCAGGAGTGAGGAAATTGAGCAGTAAGATTGATTTAGAGAAAATACAGGATATCTTGCCATTGACTCCTTTACAGGAGTCTTTATTATTTGATTATTTGTGTAATCCAGCTGGAAATTTAAATTTTGAGCAGCAGATGTATATATTTAATGGCACTTTTAATCCAAAGCTTATAGAAAATGCCTGGAATATTGTAGCTTCTCAAAATGAAGTTTTACGTACAGTATTCAGGTGGGAAAAAATTATAAAGCCGGTTCAAATTGTTCTAAAAGAAAAGACAATTCCTGTAAAACTATTTGATATCAGCAAAGAATCACAATGGGAATATCTTATTAACAGGATTTTTGAAGACGCATGGAAAAATAAAGTTGACATAAGAAATAATCCGTTTGAAATAATTCTCTGTAAGATATCATCTGTTAAGTCTTATATGATTGTATGCAGTCATCATATGATAATGGATGGATGGAGTAATGCACTTTTATTAGAAGAATTTATATATGTATATAACTGTCTATTAAAAAATTTGCCGGTAAGAAATAAAAAGAGTACTTCTTATAAAAGGTATATTCTGTGGGCTAACGAACAGTATAAAAATGAATACATAAGAAAAAAGTGGTTAAAGTATCTTGAAATGTTTCCTTTTATAGACAGAGATATTGATACTATAGATACTTTTGCTGATAAAGTCCCCAAAGGAGTACATACGTATCATTTTGACATAAAAGATAGAATAAAACTGGAATCTTTTAAAGGAAAAAATAAAATCACTCTTGCCTCTTTGTTTTATAGTGTGTGGGGCATATTACTGTATGAAAAAACCAATAACAGAAATCATCTTTTTGGTATTACTGTTTCGGGAAGAGACATCCCATTGGAGGGAATTGAGAAGCTGGCTGGAGCATGTATCAATACGCTGCCGCTTTGGGTAAAAATAATAGAGGATATGGATCTGAAAAGCTTAGTCAGAACTGTAAGTGATGATCTTGCAAAAATGAAAGAAATACAAAGTGTACGTATGTCAGAAATCATACCATTTCATCATAAAATTTCCAGTGTTGTTGTGATTCAAAACTATCCGGTATCTGTTGATATTCTTTCAGGAGAAGGATACGGAATGTCATTAGATTTAGCTTCTTCACATTATGATATTTCAACAGATCTCGTAGTCAGCATAAAGATGTTTCCAACCGTGATAGAATTGGAATTTAGTTATAATCAACATCTTTACAAGAAGGATTGCATAGAAAATTACTGCCAAAGTTTTATAAGATTATTATATTTTATTATAGATAATATTGATAATAATATTACGTTAAAAGAGGTTAAGAATATTTTAACTCAAAAGTAAATAAGGAGGAATATTATGAAATATTTCAATGTACCTGCTGACTTTAAGAATGCAACAATTGATGAATATTGTAAGCTGAATGAGAAATATTCGGATTCTCAGGTTTATGAAGTTTACGGACAATTGACAGATCAGAATTTCTTGGGCTCAGGAAGGCCCATGGATATGATACCTAAGGTGGATTGGAACAAATTAGAAAAGTATGTTTCTTATGCGAACTCTAAAAACATACAGTTTAACTATACAATGAATGCTACATGTCTGGGAAATTTGGAGTTTACCAGGGAAGGAATTAAGAAAATTAGAAATTTTCTGGAGATGTTATATGAAATGGGGATTCACTCTTTAACAATAGCTATTCCTGCATTAATAGAAATGACAAAACTATCAAAATATGATTTTGAAGTAAAAGCTTCAACACTGTGTGATATTTTAAATGCGAACAAAGCAGTAGGCTATAAAAAACTGGGAGCCGACAGAATTGTTGTGCATGAATCTATTAACAGAGATTTTCAGGCCCTCCGTAGTATCAGAGAAGCCTTTGGACCGAAAGTAGAGTTAATAACAAATGTTATATGCCATAAAAATTGTATTTATCGCCCGTTCCACCAAAATCAGGGATCCCATGATTTGAATGCTGATGAAGCCAGTTCAACTTATTATCCGCACAGGTGCATGATGAACAGGATAGAAGGTCCCGATAATTATCTGAAACTGAATTGGATCAGACCGGAAGATATACATCTATATACAGGTATTGGAATTGAATACTTCAAAATACAGGGCAGGCATACTGTACAGAGAGGTAATCAGTCAAAAACAATTGAGTGTTACATGAAAGAACAGTATTCTGGCAATCTCCTGGATCTCTTGGATAATTTTTCTGAAACAACAGCTTATAAAATTAATATAGATAATGATAAGCTGGATAAATTTATAGATCCATTTTATAAAATAGAAGGATTTTGTAAAAATGATTGTAATCATTGCAACTATTGCAAAGATTATGCTAGAGAAAGCATTGATATAGTAAAGACAGAAAAGATTTTTTCTCAGGCAAGAAACTTCTATCACAATTACGATTCTTACAGAGCGTTAATTCATGAAGTATTTTAATGATTGAGAGAAAAGGCTTACAGTAACAGAGAGGAGAAAGAGTGAAAAATAAACCAGATTTTAAGCCGACTTGAACTAAGGGGTATTCCC
>NZ_JAWYAJ010000477.1:0-13746 GCF_034124845.1 Robinsoniella sp. | reverse complement strand
ACGGAGATGCAAAACATTTGTTTTGTGCAACTTTTAATTTTAAAACACGCTCTAGTATAAGGTCTCCATTTCTAAAAATACCTCCGGAATAAGAAACAGGGACAGGAACCTGAGCTTCCGTTGAAAATCCCAGTTTTCGATAAATTCCTTTTATTGAAATAAAAAGTTCGTAAGCTGCTGTATCATACAGGCGGCGGGCACGAAAGTCCCCATTTTTGGCAGCTTCGCTCAGATAGATCTGCATTTTTGCGATAGCTTCCCGGTTTCCTGATAAGTAGTTGTCATAGAACGAGATAAGGTCCTCTTCATTATAAAGAGAGAGGGAATCACGGATTATATCATACAGGCAGGAACGGTCTTCCCGTAAATCACATTCTTTGGCGAACAGTGAAAGTGTCTGCATACCAAGCCAGTAAGCAGAACCTTCGTCTGAAAATGCCGTATGCCACCCATTAGATCTGGCACTTTTTCCTTCCAGATTTTCCCCGTATGCAATGGCACCGGTGCCTGCTACAATATGTATACCATAAGACAGGTTGAGGGATCCTGCAAAACCTAATGCTACATCGTTGCGGAGCAGTAAAGCAGTCTGAGGTAGAAGTCCGTGGAGATATTCTGAGATCTGCCTGTCTGCAGAGAAATTCTCACCATAGCAGGGAATGCCAAAGGCGGCACTGGCAATTTGTTGTTTGCTGCATCCGGCTGTCTCCATAAGCTGTCTGATTCCGTTCTCCACCAGACTGCTTACACCGGCAATGCCGATTTGAGGGTGTGAACAGCCGGATGTTTCAAAGCTGGCGGCAACTAACCCGGAATAGGTAGTCAGCATCCAGGCGGTTTTAGTTCCGCCCCCATCCATACTTAAAAAATATTTCATATTGGAACCTCCTATGCATGCACATTTGTGCAATGGTTACTAGTGCCGCTCGGTGTAAATACGTCGATATATAGTGCCTGATATCTGTGTCAGGTGTGCGTCTGTGAATCGACGGCGTAGCGGGCTACGACTAGATTCACAGACGTGCAGCTGGCGCAGATAGCGGGTGTTATATAGTGGCGTATTTGCGCCGGGCGGCACTATATATCCGCTAATTCAGTTCAACACGGTATGAGAAGAAATCACTCTTAATAAATGCAACCGTATACTCAATGGTATCATTTCTGGAAAAAGTGATTCGCTCAATTTTAATAGAAGTATCTGATGCTTTGATGCCTAAAAGCAGGGCATCTTCTCGGGAAACGGGGACTGCTGTAATGTTCTCGGTAGCTCGTTCCGGTATGATATTGAATGACTGCATTGTTTTATATAGTCCGTTTTCCTGAATTTTCTCAAGGGTCATCTCCGGGTAAATGCTTACCGGAATGTAAGAAGTTTCCACTGCATAAGGCACATCCTGTGCATAAAGGCAGCGTATTAACTCATATACCATGCCTTCGGTATTCAGCTTCAAATTCTCCATTACCTTACCTACTGCCGGAATACGTTTAAAAGATAAAACTTTATTACTGTGAGAAATCCCTTTTGCTTCTATGTTCTCACGAAGGCTGTAAAATTTAGTAAGAGTCTGTTCTATTCTGCGGACAGAGACAAAAGTACCTTTGCCCTGCTTGCGGTAAATATAACCGTCTTTGGTTAATAAGTCCAAGGCATCCCGGACGGTAATACGGCTGAGCGCATATCGCGTACATAATTCCCGTTCGGTAGGCATTTTATCATGTGGCTTCCATTCTCCGGAAGTAATTTTCTCAACTAAGATATCATATAGCTGGGTATATTTGAAATTATTTTGAACGCTGTTATTTTTTGACATACAGAAACCTCCTTAAATACAATTTTAACATTATAAGAAATAAATAAAACTTAAAGGTATTAATATAATATAACAACTATAAAAAATCTGCAAGGGGTTTTTGGAAAATAAAACTAAAACGTAATAATGTATAAAAAATGACTATAAATATTGTTGAATAATGATAAAAAATGATTAATTTGCATAAATGTATTGCAAGTATAAAAAACTTGTCTTATAATAACAATACAAGTTAGATAAGGGAAAAGTAAGGACATGATAAATATTGGTTCTATAAAAACAGGATCAATATAGGAAGAGAGGTGAACGGGAGTTCATTTTTAAGACAACTTGATGGGCTTAATTTCGAACATGATCCGGAAAATACAGGGAGCAGGTTTGAGAAAGATAAGTAAAAGAAGCCTTGTGGCAATCTAGAAAACAGGACCATTCATTTGGTTTATGTAAATGTGGAGGATAATACTATGAGAAGAAAAAAAATCGCAGTTATTTTGACCTGTATGCTGGCTATGTCATCAGTTCTTTCAGGATGTTCCGGTAAAGACAATGGAGAATCACAGAAAAATGAGACAAAAGCAGCGCCATCTTCAGAAGCAGGGCAGCCGGATTCCCAGAAAGCAGAGGATGGCAAAGGGCCTGTGACGCTTTGGATGCATAATGGACCTGCATTTGTTAAGGCAACTAAAGAACTGGCGGCAGAATTTGAGGCAGAGAGCGGAATCAAAGTTGAGATACAGGTATTTCCGTATGATGTTATGAGCCAGAAGATGAAGGCTGCTTATACCGCCGGAAATGAACCCGATATCATTCAGGGATTTGGTTCATGGATGCCGACTTATATTAACCAAGGTGTGCTGGCTAAAGTGCCGGATGAGATTGCATCCGGATTTCAGAAGGATTTTCTTTCCGGTGCAGTAGAGGGGTATGAAAAAGATGGTGCATATTATGGAGTGCCCATCGAAATGCAGATGGAAAGCGGTTTGTTTTATGTTCCGGAGAAAGCAAAAGAGTCCGGAATAGAAGGAGCACCTAAGACATTTGATGACGTTGTTAAAATTGCAAAGGATCATGTGAAATACAATGGCGACGTTCTGGAATATGGCGGTCTGGAATTTGACAACGGTGATAATGTGGCACAATTATTCCTTTCCTGGATACTGCAGTATGGCGGGAACTTCTGGGATGAAGGAAGAACGCATATGGTTCTGCAATCGGATGAGGCTAAGCAGGCATGGCAGAAGCTGGTGGATTTGATTGAAGTAGATAAAGTTACAGATACCAAACATATTACAGGGGATATTACCTCGGATGTATTTTTCTTTAATAAAAAAGCAGCCCAGCTAATCAAAGGCTCCTGGGCATCAGCGATTGGTGAAGAGTTAAAAAATGATGACTGGGAATATACATTTCTCCCCCCGGTTACCGGTGACGTACCTCATTTTGTAGTGGAAACGGGCTGGGCATATGTAGTATCGGAAAACAGTAAGAACAAAGACAATGCATTTAAATTCATACAGTATTGTCTGCAGCCGGAAAAGTCACTTGCGTTTAATCTGGCAACTAAAACCATTCCTTCCTTAAAAGCGTTGGCGGAAGATCCGGCATATACGCAAGCAGATGAAAATGTACGTTTCAAGGATCAGTTTCAATATTTAAAGTATGCGCAGAATGTAGGACCGGTACAGGATATGGATTATGTAAAGACTACAATCAGGGATATATTTAAAAGCCAGATCGATGGCAAGTATACTACAGAGGAAGCCTTGAAAAAGGCGGAGACAGATATTAATCAGCATATTGATTCTCTTTTGGCCCAGACAAAATAAAGAGTGGAGAATGCTGCAAAATATAGCTTATGCACCTTGTGGACTTTTTTTGCAGCAGCTCCTTTAGGAGGCAGGATGATGAATAAAAAAATAAAGAGAAAACCGAGTGTCAGCCGCCGTCAAAGAAGATTTGTCATTATAGGGCTTACACCTATTCTGCTTGTATTCTTTGTCTTTTCCGTCATACCGATATTCTATAGTTTTTTCATGTCCCTTTTTAATCACAGTGGGTTTGGACAGGCTCCGTTTGTGGGTGTGGATAATTATATACAGTTAATGCATGATACGGAATTTTTGGGATCTTTGAAAAATACGGTAATTTTTGTGCTGATTGCGGTTAATGCAAATATTGTCATTTCCACACTCATGGCAGTCGTAATCAAATCCGTGAAAAAACGGAAACTTCGTTCCTTTTTCCGGGGATGGTTCTTTATTCCGGCTGTAATTCCGATAGTTGCTCTGTGCTATGTATGGGCGATTATGTATCAGCCCAGTTCCGGTATTATCAATCAAATGCTTGCGTTGGTTGGAATAGCCCCTGTGAACTGGTTAACCGGCAGCAATACTGCCTTAATTGCAATTATTATCACTACTTTGTGGTGTGACCTGGGATATAATATTGTTTTAATTCTGGCGGGAATGGACAGCATTCCTGAGATGTTTCTGGAGGCTGCTTCCATAGACGGGGCAAATTGCGTACAGAAGTTTTTTCGGATTACCCTTCCGCTGTTATCCAGAAATATGCTGTTTGTCAGTATGATGACTTATATTACATATTTCCAGGCGTTTGCCCAGATACAGATTATGACCAAAGGCGGACCAAACAATGCGACGAATGTCATTGCCTACAATATTTACAACTATGCATTTCAGTATTCCCAAATGGGATATGCATCTGCAATGGCAATGGTTTTACTGGGAATCATTCTAATCATATCAATGGTACAGTTTTTCTGCGTAAAGTCAGACTGGGAATATTAGGAGGGGGGATACCATGAAGATACTGTCAAAGTTTTTAAAGGGCTTTATATTGGGTATAGGTTTCCTGGTAGTTGCTTTTCCGTTTCTCTGGTGTGTTCTGCTTTCGTTTAAAGGAAATGCGGAAATAATGAGCATAGAAGCTTCCTTTTTTCCTACGCAGATTGTGCTGGATGGATATAAGAAGGTACTGACAGAAGCGCCGTTTATGAGATGGCTGTTTAACAGTATTGTTACTTCTGTTCTTGCAACCGGAATAGTGGTATTGACCAGCTGTCTGGGAGGATATATATTTGGTAAGTTTCAATTTCGGTGTAAAAATGTACTTTTTATAGGAATATTGGCAACCATGATGGTACCTTTTCAAGTAACAATGATACCCACTTATCTGATTAGCAATAAGCTGCATATTTTAGACACCCTTGCGGCACTGATCATTCCCTATATGGTTTCCGGATTCGGCATCTTCCTGTGCAGGCAGTTTGTGGAAAATGTTCCGGATGAGATTATGGAAGCCGGACGGATAGAGGGTGCCGGAGAGTGGAGGATTTTTTTCGGACTGATTATACCGATGATTAAACCTGCAATTTCCGCTCTTTGTATCTTTACTTTTATGGGAAGATGGAATGATTATTTATGGCCATTAATAGCGCTTACCAGCGAGAATAAAATGACGCTTCCGCTGGCACTGAACTTTTTCAATTCCAGTCTGTTAACGGATTATAATTCGTCCATGAGCGCAGGGGTTCTGGTGATGCTGCCGATCATAATCGTGTATTTTATTTTTCAAAAGCAGTTTGTCGAGAGTATTACCTTAACGGGTATTAAATAGAGAGGTGTGCAATTTTAGTGTTGATGTATCTGGTTGAAAGACAATGATGACATAGAAAGGAATTGCAGTACGCAATGGGTATAAAAATGAGAAATAACGGATATTGTAAATTTGTATTTATAGGTGCGGGAAGTTCCGTATTTACACTGCGGCTCATCGGAGATATTCTAAAAGAAGATAGTATTGGCAGCGGGCATATAGCGCTGGTAGACATTGACGGGAAAGTCTTGGAGGAGACAAAGGAAGCGGTTATTCATTTGATACAGTTCGCAAAACGGGAATTTGAGGTCAGTTCCCATACGGATTATAAGCAGGCGATTCCAGATGCCGACTATGTGTTTATGACGATTGCCACAGGGGGATATGAGCGGTGGAAACAGGACATCAGAATTTGTACAGAACACGGGGTACTGCAATCGGTGGGGGACACAATTGGTCCCGGCGGTATCATCAGAACGCTTCGAACGATTCCTGTGGTCCTGGAGATTGCCGGCGCTATGGAGAAAGTATGCCCGGAAGCATGGATGATTAATTATTCTAACCCGGAGGGTGCCGTTTGTCTTGCGCTTCAGAAATATACCAGGATTAAGAATTTTGGTCTCTGCCACGGCACTCCGGATACGGCACAGTGGCTGGCTGAGAAAGTATTTCAGACTGACCGGGAACGGTTTACTTACCGGGCGGCGGGGATCAATCATTTCACGTGGTTTACAGACATGAGAATAGATGGGGAGGACGTGTATCCGGATCTCTGTAATGCATTAATCAGCAGCGGTATGGATAAGAAGGAACCCATATCTGCGGAATTATACCGCATTTACGGATGTTATCCTGCACCCGGAGACAGGCATGTAGGGGAATTTGTTCCCTGTTATCTGAAGGATCAGGTTCTGAATGAAAAAGACTATGAATGGAAAAATAATGATTTTACAGTAGTAGATGGGTGGAGAGAGCAGGCAAGAAAATTATTTGATGAGGTAAGAATACATAACAGAGGATATGAGAAACTCCTGGAGGGTTCCGGTGAAACTGCGGCAAACTTTATACGTTCCCTCAATACGGGGGAAATCTCCAGCGAAATGGTAAATGTAGTAAACAAAGGATATATAGACAATGTATCACAGGATATTATTGTAGAGCTGCCCACCTATATCGACCAATTTGGCCTGCATCCTCAGAAGATCGGAAAGCTTCCTGACGCTATTGCAGCCCAGTGTGACAGACTTGGGAGGGAATATCTTCTGATGGTAGAAGCTGCGGCATCCTGCAGTTTTGATAAAGCATTGCAGGCGATGTACCTGGATCCGCTGTCTGCTAATTGTCTGTATCCGGAGTTGCTTTTAAAGGATCTGATTCATGCTAATCTGGACTTGCTGCCGGAGGCATGGAAAGATAAGTAGAGGAGGATTCGGCTTCATGATGGCTAAAGAAAAGCAGTATTTAAGAGAACTGGCAAAAAGGCAGGCAGCATATGCGAATCTGCCGAAAATGGAACAGAAGAAGAAAAAATGGATGGATGTAAATACGGGGAAGAAGACCGTTCCGCCTGTAGTTGTGGAGACAGAGACATTTCGTCAGGATATGGTGCCAGATTATATGCTGTACTGCACTGACCCCATGGCACGGGAAATGGAATACCGCTTTTTAAAGTATATACGAGAATTTGAACTGATACAGGATGATAAGGTGATTCCGGATGTATTTGAAATTCCTATTCATACAGAAATTGATGAATTTGGTTTCCCTGTAGAAGAATGTCATGCCCTGGATGCTAACGGCAGAGATGTGGGCTATGAGTACCATTCTCCAATCCGGGATCTGGAAGAGGATTTTCACAGGCTGAAGACGGCAGTCATTAAGGTAGATAACGATAAGACCCGTAGATCCTATGAGTTTGCACAGGACATATTAGATGGCATTATGCCAGTGAGTCTCACCGGAACTCCGCCTATGATCGCACTTCCTTTTCAGGCAGTGAAGCTTCTGGGTCTGGAAAACTATATGATGTCCATGTATGACTGTCCGGAAACCCTGCATAAACTCATGCACTATCTAACAGAAAACCAGTTAAAGGTAATGAAATATTATGAGGATAATGCAATCCTGACGTTAAATAACGGAAACCAGGAAACCTGCCTCAGCAGTTATGGTTTTACGGACCGCCTTCCAGCGACGGGAGCAGAGAGTCCGGCATTAAAGGATATCTGGATCTGGGCAGAAGCAGAAGAGGCGGCTTCCATATCTCCGGAAATGTTCCGGGAGTTCTGCCTCCCTTATATGGCGAAGACGTGCAGAGAAATGGGGCTGATTTATTACGGCTGCTGTGAGCCGATGCATGATATTTGGCAGGATGTCATAAGGGAAATTCCCAATATACAAAAAGTATCCGTGTCGCCCTGGAGTAACCAGCAGAAAATGGGCGAGATGCTAAAGGGAACAGATGTGGTGTTCTCCAGGAAGCCCTATGCAAATTATCTGGGCGTAGAAAGCAGACTGGATGAAGAAGCCTGGGCAAAGCATATAAAGGAAACGCTGGATGCGGCAAAGGGATGCCAGTGTGAGTTTATTATGCGGGATGTTTACCGTGTACGGGATCTGGAAGATGTTAGAAGAGCGGTGGATATTGTGCGGAGGCTGGGGGAGGAAAATTAAAATTAAGATAAAAATCAAGTATTAATATTTATTATATGCAAAATGGTACTAGAAAAAATCAAGTACTCAGTATATAATTGACTTAGAAGTAATAAAAGGACTTTGGTTGGTCTGATGATTACACTTCGGATCTGTAGTAATTTATAGTTACCAGCTATTCTCTATTGCGCTAGAGCGTGTTTTAAAATTGCTTTCTGGCAGCTGTGCGTCCCAGTTTGTGGGAGATTTGTCCCGGATGAAGGGCGCATAGCGGGCTATGTAACCTGAATTCGGGGCAAATATGCCGCAAAGTGGGGCGTGCAGATGACAGGAATGAATTTTCAAACACGCTCTAGAGGATAGCTATTTTTTATCCCGATGATTGTCTATGTACCCCAGTGCTGAAAAAATTACCAGCACCAACGTCAACACTTCAAGTGTATTCATAATATAAATTAATTTCGTACATAAAAATATAAAAGTTTTAGTTGACAAATAAAAAAGAAAAGCATATACTGTACTAAATTAAAGTATTGAACCAAAACCGATGAACAAGAGTAGTAAATAAGATTCGTTATTCCCAGAGAGCTGCCGGTGGTGTGAAGGCGGTAATAAAGATTTTATTGAATGGACTTGCGAGGGCAGCTCAAAATCACAAGATTAGCCGAGGTCTGTATGAAATACAGGGGGAAGCAGTGAGAGTAGACGCTGACGGGAGCCTTATCCGTTATCAACGAGGTATGTATGATTGTACATGAAATGAGTGGCTGAATGATCAGCAACTTGGGTGGTACCGCAGAAGCTGCAGGCTTTTGTCCCTTGGATATAGGGGGCAAAGGTCTTTTTTTATAGCGAAAAGGAGCTTGAGAATCGAAACCACAAGAACGAATACCACAAGAATGAATACGAAAAAGGAGGAAGTGACCATGATGCAGCCAAGCTGTGACAAAATTTTAGAATTAGCAGGGGATTATGATGTAGTTCCTGTTTGTAAGGAAATATATGCGGATGTAATTACACCAATCACCTTACTTCGGAAACTTGCTAATATCAGCAAACGTTACTATCTGTTAGAAAGTATAGAAGGCGGCGAGAAATGGGGGCGCTATTCCTTCTTAGGATTTAATCCTGTGATGCGGGTTTTCTGCAAAAACGATGAGGTAACAATTGAGCGGGATGGGGTTACGGAAAAGACTATGACGAAAAAGCCCCTGGAGGTGATACGCTCCATTATGAAAGAATACAAGGCTCCCAACCTGGAAGGGCTGCCCCCGTTTGCAGGCGGGTTTGTTGGTTATTTTGCTTATTCCATGATTGGATATGCGGAACCCACATTGAATATTAACAAGGGTAATTTTAATGATTATGATTTGATGTTATTTGATAAGGTCATTGCTTATGACCACTTGAAGCAGAAGATCTGCATTGTTGTAAATATGAAGACTGACAAGGTCATGGAGAATTATGGGAAAGCCATGGCTGAGATTGAGAGCATCACCAATATTATTCGGAATGCTCCGATTCTGGAAGACCAGAAAATTCAGCAGAAAGTTGAATTTACCTGCAATGTGAGTAAGGAGGCCTATTGCGAGATTATTGAGAAGACAAAGGAGTACATTGTAGATGGGGATATCTTCCAGGCGGTAATAGCCAGACAGTTTACCAGCCCATATGAAGGAAATCTCATCAATCCGTACCGGGTGCTCCGGACGACCAATCCTTCCCCGTACATGGTTTATATGAACATTGATGAGGAAGAAATCATGAGCACATCACCGGAAACCCTGGTGCGTCTGCAAAATGGCAGGCTGACTACTTTCCCGGTTGCAGGTTCCAGACCAAGAGGGATGGATCAGGTAGAGGATGAAAAACTGGAGCAGGAGCTTTTGGCTGATGAAAAAGAGCTTTCCGAACACAATATGCTGGTGGATCTGGGCAGAAATGACCTGGGCAGGATATCAAAGTTTGACACGGTAGAAGTAACTGAATATCAGATGATTCATAAATATTCCAAGATCATGCACATCTGTTCTCAGGTAGAAGGAAACATCAGGGAAGAATATGACGGGTTAAATGCCATTGAAGCAGTTCTTCCGGCGGGAACCCTGTCGGGTGCACCCAAGATCCGCGCCTGCCAGATTATTAATGAACTGGAAAGTGAACAAAGAGGAATCTACGGAGGAGCGCTGGGTTATCTGGACTTTACCGGGAACCTGGATACCTGCATCGCCATTCGTATGGCGGTGAAGAAGGACGGTAAGGTATATGTGGAAGCAGGCGGCGGAATAGTGGCTGACAGCGTTCCTGAAAAAGAATACGAAGAGTCGGCAAATAAAGCGGCAGCAGTTATGAATGCCATTATGAATGCAAAGGAGGTCCTGGAATAATGATATTATTAATTGATAATTATGATAGTTTTTCATACAACTTAGTTCAGATGGCAGGCAGTATCTGCCCGGATATCCGTGTAATCCGAAATGATGAAATGAGCGTAGAGGAGATCGAGAATCTAAATCCATCCCATATTATCTTATCGCCGGGACCGGGCTATCCCAAAGCAGCAGGCGTATGTGAGGAAGTAGTGGAGAAGTTACAGGGTAAAATGCCTATTCTGGGTGTATGCCTTGGACATCAGGGAATCTGCGAGGTGTACGGCGCGAGGATCGGTCATGCAAAAGAATTAATGCATGGGAAAAAAAGTACGATTCAGATTGATCAAAAATGCCCGCTGTTTCAGGGGCTTCCTGAAAAAATAGAAGTGGCAAGATACCATTCTCTGATAGCGAAGGAAGATACTATACCGGATTGCCTGCTGGTCACAGCAGAAGATGATAAAGGGGAAATCATGGCGGTACAGCACAGGGAAAATGCAGTTTTTGGAGTTCAGTTTCATCCGGAGTCCATATTGACACCGCAGGGAAAAGTGATATTGGAAAATTTCTTGAAGTTATAGTCTGTTTAGATTAATGAACCCGAAAAATATGAATTAGAAAATAATAATCGAAAACAGCAAGCATCACAAATGCTCAGATAGATACGATTTGTGCGTATCAGAAAATTATAATAGAAAACAACAAGCCCCTAATTATAATGAGTGATTTTAGCAAAATTCGGATATGAGTAAATAGAAAGCAGAAAGTAGAGCAGAAAGCAGGAGGTAAGATCCCATGATTAAAGAAGCAATCAATAAAGTAATGAACGGAAATGATCTGACATATGAAGAATCTAAGGCGGTTATGGAAGAAATGATGGATGGTACGGCAACCCAGGCACAGATGGGAGGATTTCTGACAGCATTGCGGATGCAGGGAGAGACCATAGAGGAAATTACGGCATTTGCAACTGTAATGCGGGAAAAGGGCATTAAGCTGAAACCGGAAAGGGAAGTCATCGATATTGTTGGAACCGGCGGGGATGAAGTAGGGACGTTTAATATTTCTACAACAGCTTCTTTTGTGGTTGCTGCCGGCGGTGTTCCGGTTGCAAAGCACGGGAACCGCAGTGTTTCCAGTAAATGCGGTGCAGCTGATGTTTTAGAGATTCTGGGGGCAACTGTTTCCCTGAGTGCCACACAGAATGAACAGATTCTGAAGAAAACAGGGATGTGTTTCATGTTTGCACAGGTATATCATTCATCTATGAAATATGCGGCACCGGTACGTAAAGAGTTAGGAGCCAGAACTGTATTCAATATTTTGGGCCCTCTTTCCAACCCGGCGGCAGCGACAATGCAGCTTCTTGGAGTATATGACAGAAAGCTGGCAGAACCGCTGGCACAGGTACTTTCTAATCTGGGAGTAACCAGGGGCGTAGTAGTGTGCGGAAATGATGGGCTGGATGAGATTACACTAACCGGAGAGACCATGGTTTACGAGATCCGCTTTGGAGAAATTACCTCTTACAACATTGCTCCGGAGCAGTTTGGACTGAATCGTTGTGAACTTTCTGATCTGGTGGGAGGAGATTCTAAAGAAAATGCAAAAATTACAGAAGATATTCTCTCAGGAAAAGAACGCGGGGCAAAAAGAGATGTAATTTTAATGAATGCCGGAATGAGCCTTTATCTTGGAATTGATGATATTACCCTGGCGGATGGGATTAAAATGGCAGCGGATCTCATTGACAGTGGTAAGGCATTTGCAAAGATGGAGGAATTTATTAAGACGACTAAGGAAGTGTGAGGTATGGGCATGATATTAGATGAAATTGCTGCAGATACAAGGCTTCGGGTGGCAGAAGCGAAAAAGAAAGTTTCTATGGATGAGATGATGAAAAGAGCTCTCAGCATGAACACTGAGACTGGATTTCCGGTGGAGAAGGAGCTTAAGGCGGAGGGCATCCACTTCATATGTGAAGTGAAGAAAGCCTCTCCTTCAAAGGGGTTAATTGCCAAAGAGTTTCCTTATTTGTCCATAGCAAAAGAATATGAGGAGGCAGGTGCATCTGTGATTTCCTGTTTGACTGAGCCGACATATTTCCAGGGCAGAGATGAGTATTTAAAGGAAATAGCCAGAGAAGTTTCCATTCCGGTACTGCGCAAGGATTTTACAATAGATCCGTATCAGATTTATGAAGCAAAGGTGCTTGGAGCAGCCATGGTATTACTGATTTGTGCGCTGCTGGATACGGAGACACTCAGGGAATATATCGGAATCTGCGATAAACTGGGGCTTTCGGCACTAGTGGAAACCCATGATGAAAGCGAGATGGAAAGTGCATTAAAAGCAGGTGCCAGAATAATCGGGGTAAATAACCGGAATTTGAAAGATTTTACGGTGGATATCCACAATAGCACCAGACTTCGGGCTTTGGCACCCTTAGATGTGATCTTTGTTGCTGAGAGCGGGATAAAGACAGCGGAAGATATCCGGGCTTTGCGCGAAGCGAAGGTAAACGGGGTGCTGATCGGTGAGACTTTAATGCGAAGCAGTAATAAAAAGCAAATGCTGGAATCCTTAGGTAAAGACTAGTGCTGCCCGGCGTAAATACGTCAGGGGAAAGGCGGTGAAACGGTGACGAAAATAAAAATTTGCGGATTAAAGAGGCAGGAAGATATCGGTATGGTGAATGATCTGTCTCCGGATTATATTGGTTTTGTATTTGCAAAGAGCAGCAGGCAGGTCACAACAGCCCAGGCAGAGGTACTGAAAAAACAGTTGTTTCCATCGATCAAAGCTGTGGGCGTATTCGTAAATGAGGAACAGCAGAAAATTATCCGGTTATGTGAAAACAAAATTATTGATCTGGTACAGCTGCATGGAGATGAGGATTTGAATTATATTCAGGAGTTAAAAAATCATATTTCCTGTCCTGTGATTAAGGCAGTCCGGGTGCAGAGCAGTGAGCAGATCCGGCGGGCGGAGAAGCTGCCATGCGATTATCTTCTGCTGGATACTTATACGAAGGGACAGTATGGAGGAAGTGGTCAGACATTTGACCGCACCCTGATTCCAAAGCTTACTAAGCCATTTTTTTTGGCAGGGGGGCTGACAGCGGATAATGTTGCTGCATCTATCATAGAATGCAAAATGTGTAAACCCTATGCCGTAGATGTGAGCAGCGCAGTGGAAACTGCAGGTGTAAAGGATCGGGAGAAGATTGCAGAATTTATGTTGCACGTAAGAGTGAAATCAGAAAAGAGGTAGAATCATGAGCAAAGGAAGATTTG
>NZ_JAWYAJ010000476.1:36228-41978 GCF_034124845.1 Robinsoniella sp. | reverse complement strand
GATATTCTGCAGCTTTTGGTGAAAAGCTTCATTAGGCAGCTCCTTACCGCAATTGATTAATATTACAAACTTGTCGTTTTCCCGGCTGAAAAGGTTGCAGGAGAAGGACTGCCTGACAATTTCCTCAGCGATGTTGGCAATGGAGAAGCGGAATACCCATAATTCATTTTTAGCATTGGCATTTAGAAAGTCCTGGTAGTTGTCAATTTTCAGAACAGCCATGCAAATTGGCTGGTCTGTAAGATAGGTAAGGTTGAGTGACTCCAAGACATGCAGTGTGCTGTTAATTGGCTCAGTGCGATTCCCTGTGATCAGGCTGTTCAGGAAAGACTCTTTATAGCTTTGGGCATTCTTTTTCTTTAACGCATTTAATTTTTGATTGTTCTGATGCAAAGATTCAAATACCGTCAGTATATGTTGAAACTCAGTTGGTACCTGGAGTTTTACATCAGAATCGCCATATGCCTGATCTTCCAGTAAGTGGGTTACTTTCTGTATCGGTGTATTCAGTCTTTTGGCAAAGAATAAACACAGGAGGATGCAGAACAGGAATACAGATATCATAATAGCGGAACTGATCAGCACAGCTGAAATAATATCTTTGAAAATGATACTGGAGGGAACCAGGCTGATCAGGTACCAGTCATTCACATTATCACGGGTAAAAGAATAAAAGTAGCGGGTTTTATCAATAGTAAAAAAACCGTTGCCGTAACGTTTCGAGTCTGCAAATTTTCCCTTAAAGGATGAGAATGTGTCGGCATTTTCCAGAAGCTTTGGGGTTAGTACAGAACTTAAAACGGTCATGTCCGAGTCCATAACAATAAAATCCATAGGGGTTCCCTCTTTATATCCGTTCATGGAATGGATGGCATCTGTCAGAGAAGAAGCATAAGTATTAATGATAATGGCATTTTTTCGTCCGTCCTTGCCGGTGTAGGAATCATAGTAGACATAGGACAAAATTTCTGCATTCTGGGTTTTTTCATTAATCCTTCTTGGAATCGGGTGTTTATCATAAGCGGCTATAAATTCCGGGTCAGTTACTAATTTTACACAATCGGAATCCCCAAACTCACTGCTGCCGGACTGACTGCCGTTTTTAGAGGAGAAAAATAAATCCAGCTGAGCATTATAGAGATAGATGCTTTCCACATAAGGCAGCACAACCAGTTGATTGTCCAATACGCGGCTTGCCAGAATCGGTGTAGTGGAAGAGCGGTTATTCATATAGAGAAAGGAAATAATATCGTTATTATTAATAAGCGAACGGGTGACACGCTGTATATTGTCATTGAGCTGCTCTACAGTATAATTTGTCTGGGATACCAGATTCTGGTTGAAACCGGAAGTCAGCTTCAATGAGGTTTTTCCATAATTAATGGAAAGAAAAGAGGAAAGCAGAATTGTAATAATTACAGATACTGCCAGTAAGTAAAGGAGCGTGCTGTTAAAAAAGCTCCTGCTTTTTTGAGAGTCTGTATGTAGTTTTTTGAGTTTGAATGCTTTCATTTTATTTCTTCCACCTTTGTCTTTTGATATAACCATTATAATAAAAATAAGAAAAGTTTCAATAGAGGATTGGGGAAAGTGATAGTATTCATAGAAAAAATTAAAATTCAGAGAGGTATCATTCTTAGAAATACGTGAATTTGTAAAGAGTCATCGTTGTGAATTCCTGGAAATTAACGCATAATGGGAAAAAATAAATGAAGGAGAAAAAGAATGAATGAAAAATTTACTTATTCCCTGCGCATCGGTATTTGTCCGGATTTTTACGCAGAAGATAAGTTTCATGATTTATTAAAGTTTTGTAAAGCGGCACAAATTGACGATGTACAGTTTTTTTTGAATATGGAAGAAGTTAACCAGGGGCATTTATCAATGGAGCAGACAAAAGAATGGCTTCAAATGATAGCTGACTTTAAGCCCGAACTGGAAAAACAGGGAGTCAGCGTTTCCTTAAATCCCTGGACGACAGTTCTCCATGCAGACAGAGGTAGAACCTTGTCAGAAGATCAGAAATTCACTACTATGGCTGATTACAACGGCAGGAAAGCTGAGGCAGTAGCCTGTCCCATGGATCAGGAATTTCAGGACTATATCAAAGCAATATTTGGTTTGTATGCAGAACTTCAATTTGCTGTAATATGGATTGAAGATGACTTTCGTCTGCACAACCATCCCCCGCTGGAATGGGGAGGATGCTTTTGTGAACTCCATAAGAGGGAGTTTGCCAAACGTATTGGAAAAGAAGTAGATATGGAAAGTTTTCTGGCGGGCATTTTGCGCCGGGGCGATCCACATCCTTACCGCAAAATATGGCTGGAAACCGCAAGAGATACCATGTGTGGATTTGCAGCGCTTCTGGGTGATGCAGTCCATAAGATTTCCCCCTATACCAGGGTGGGCCTTATGAGTTCGGGTCCGGAGGTGCATTGCGTGGAGGGACGCGACTGGAACGGTATTTTTACCGGATTATCAGGCAACACATTGCCTTTGAACCGTCCCCATCTGCCGGCATATGCAGAAGCTTCTCCACGCCAGTATGCACTGGATTACCAGAAGACTACCAAACTGAGCGCAGCCATGACAAAAGGACAGGCACAGCTTTGGCCGGAGTTGGATAATTTTCCTCATACGACATTTTCAAAGTCACACCGGTTTACACGTCTGGAAATAGAAAGTGCGCTGGCTGTGGGGGCAGACGGAATTACCATGAATCTCTTCGACATGTTGGGCAATGGCATAAATGGGGAACAAAAATATGAGGAACTGCTGAGTAAGGCAAAACCATATTTAAATGGTGTCACAAAACTCCAATTAAAAGGCAGTGAAGAACGGGGGATATGTGTAATGTTCAGCAGTAATTCCTCCTATACCATACATACAGACGGAACCGGGAGTTTATCTGCCATACAGCCCTGGGAGACATTTTGGGCGGAGTACCTTTCTGCATTCGGCATAGCAAACCGTTACTGCGATGACTGCTCTATAAAGGGAGAAATGATAGCGGTCAGTGGACAGTATCTCCGGAATTTAGAACCCGGTGAAGTTATCAGAATGTTCTCTGACAATGTCCTCCTGCTGGAAGGAGAAGCTGTGGAAACCCTGGTGGATATGGGACTGGGATATCTGCTTGGGATTACCTCCTGTGAATGGTATCCGGCGAATACAGGCAGGCACAGCTATGAACAGGTGGTTACAGAACAACGTTTCCAGAACCTGCCCCATGCCAGAATTTCGGCACAGACGATGGGAGAAACGGGAGATTATCTGAAGATAGAATATACAGGAGAGTCTCATCAAACGGTATCTGTGCTAAAAGCGCCGGATGGATCAGCAGCAGGAGCGGGGGTTGTCTATATAACGGACCGTGCCGTGATCCTGCCTTACGGACATATGCGCGACCGGCATAATTTTTTATTAAACCCGGTCAGACAGGAAATCCTGAGAACCCTCATCTTATCTATGAAGGGAGTACGCCGGCCGGTGATCATAGAGAATTGTCCCTATGTAACCGTTAACCATTTTACCCGGGAGCAGCAGCAGGTGCTGTTACTGTCCAACTATGCAACAGATGATTTCGAAAACGTAAAATTAGATCTTCCATTTCCGGTACAGGATGTATTAGAAATTTCCAGAGAAGATGGAACACTGGTTTCGCTGGAGTTTGAAAAAAGGCAAGGCGGTATACGGTTACCTGTTATGCTGGAGCATATGACAACCCGTTGTATCGTGTTAGAATCATGAAATCTGCTGTTATCCCTATAAGTGTTCATTTTCAGAGATATAAAAAACCTAAAACAGGAAGAAAACGAAGGTTTTCGGAATTATCTTTGTTGAAAAAAAGAGGTATTAAAGGCATAATAGGGAACAGATTAAGGAGGGAAATTTAAAATGAAGAAAATGAGTAATCGCAAGAAAGGTAAAAGCCAAACAGTAAACGGGCAGCGTCACTGGAAACGATCGGTTAAAAAACAAATGCCATTTTATTTAATGATGGCACCGGGGCTTTTCATGATCACGTTAATTTTTTATCTGCCTATGCCGGGAGTAATTTTGGCTTTTAAAAATTATAAACCGACGGATGGGATCTTTGGCAGTGAATTTATTAATCCTTTATTTAAGAACTTTGAGTTTTTCTTTAAATCCGACACAGCCAGAATTGTGACGATGAATACGATTCTGTACAATATAATAGAAGCAGTTCTGGTTACGGTAGTTGCGGTAGCACTTGCTATACTATTAAATGAAGTGAAAAATAAATATGTATCCGCTGCTTATAAGGGAGCCATATTAATTCCCACTTTTTTATCCTGGATCGTAATCCAGTATATATTATTTAGTTTTCTAAGTGTAGACAGAGGAATTATCAACAATGTCCTGGGAAAGTTCGGGATAGAAGGGATTCAATGGTACAGCGAGCCGTCTAAGTGGAGAGCGATTATGCCGCTGGCTTATCTCTGGAAAAATGTCGGTTACTACTCTGTGCTGTATGTTGCTGCAATTGCAGGAATCAATACAGACTATTATGAAGCTGCACAGTTAGATGGTGCCACGAAATGGCAGCAGATCAAGTTTATTACCCTGCCTCTGATCCGTACAACGATGATCGTTCTGTCGCTGCTCTGGGTAGGAAAGCTGTTTAACGGCGGACTTGGAGACTGGAATGCATTCTATACCCTGCCGAATGATGCAGGTGCACTATATCCGGCAACAGATGTCATAGATACTTACGTTTTCCGATCCCTGAAAAAAATTAATGATTACGGAATGTCGGCGGCAGTGGGACTTTATCAGTCAACGGTTGGATTTGCTCTGGTTTTGATTTCTAATAAAATCATTAAGAAAATCGACCCGGACAGCGCATTATTTTAATGGAAGGAGAACCTATGAAAAAGAATAGAACTGTAAGTGTTTTTAAGGTAGGCATTCATACGATTTTTTTATGCCTTAGTTTAATCTGTGTCGTGCCGCTGCTTTTGGTTGTGGGAATTTCATTTACCGGGGAGACATCTCTTATGGTGGATGGTTATCATTTTATTCCCAAAGTGTTCAGCACAGATTCTTACCGCTATGTGTTCAGCGGTGCGGCATCTGTGGCACAGGCATATGTTGTAACAATTGTGGTCACGGTAATGGGTACTGCACTGCATCTTCTCATCACCGCTATGCTGGCATATGCGCTGACGAGAGAAGAAGTGACCTGGAGAGAAAAGATATCACTATTTGTTTACATACCGGTCTTGTTCAATGGCGGCCTGGTGCCCCAGTATATGTTAATGACCAGATACCTGCATTTGAAAAATACCATATGGGTATTGATATTAATCAATCTGGTATCGGCTGTAAATGTCCTGATTATGAAAAACTTTTTCAAATCAATTCCCAATTCACTCATTGAATCTGCTAGAATTGATGGTTCAGGAGAGTTTCGGACATTTTTCAAGATTGTACTGCCGCTGTCCACGCCGTCCCTGGCAACCATTGGTTTATTTGTATCAATTGCATATTGGAACGACTGGATGACCTGTTCCTTGTATATTGAAACACCAAAATTATATACCTTGCAGTATCTGCTGCAGTCATTAATGAATAACATCGGGTATCTGCAATCCAATGCCCAGGCTTCCCGTTCCATTGAACAGGCACTTGGGGTACTGCCAAGCGAAGGTGCGAGAATGGCAACCTGCGTTCTGGCGATCGGACCAATTATATTATTGTATCCGCTGCTCCAGAAATATTTT
>NZ_JAWYAJ010000476.1:26106-36218 GCF_034124845.1 Robinsoniella sp. | reverse complement strand
CGGTGCAGTAAAAGAGTGATTTTTACTGATGAAAATCAGGAAAATAATAAATTAAAATTTAAGGAGGAAGACAACATGAAAAGAAAGAACCTGATAGCAGTCTTACTTGTTGGGGCAATGCTGGCAACTACATTCACAGGATGTGGAGCAGGTACAGAAAAAACATCGAAAGAAACAAGTGGTACGGAGAATACGGGAAGTGAATCAGGTACCAGTGAAAGCCAGGACGGGAATAAGGAAGATACAAAAGAAGCTTCCGGCGATCCGGTGGAATTAAGCTTTTATATGATGAACGGACCGGTAAATGACGCTGAACGTATCATGGAAAAAGCGAACCAGATTATTGAGGAAGAAATAAATGCGAAATTGAACCTGGTTATGATTGACAGTGCTACTTACGGAGAAAAGATGAACCTGATGATTAATTCAGGAGATGCCTGGGATCTTTGCTTTACTGCAAACTGGGGCGGTATTAATTTCTATGAAAATGCAGCAAAAGGTGCTTACGCGGATCTGACGGAATTACTTCCCCAATATGCACCGGAAACTTATAAAAGAATTCCGGCAGGTCTCTGGGAAGGAGTTACGGTAGGTGGAAAAATCTATGGCTCCGTAAACTATCAGCAATGGGGTGTTGCAAAGAGACAGGGCTTCCGTTACCGGACAGATATAGCGGATGAAGTGGGATTTGACTGGAAAGCCGTGAAGGGCAAACCAACCCTGGAAGCACTTCAGATGACCGGAGACTTTATAGGAAAAGCGCTGGAGAAGCACCCGGACATGATTGGCTGGGAAACCTCCTCCACCTGGAATTTATTTGCAAATGAACCGTTGTTCTGGGATATGGAAGCCGTTGGCGACATGGCTACCCCAGGCTGGATCCGTTTTGAAGAACCGGACAAGGTTATCAATCAATTTGGTACGGAAGAATTTGCGGAATTCTGTAAAATTATGCGTGACTGGTATGAAAAAGGTTATGTCAGAAAAGACGGAGCTACAGTAAAAGATACCAGTCCGGACAGAAAAGCAGCGAAGATGATTGCCGAAGTGGGCTCAGGATGGCCGGACAGCGTGGATTTCCCGGGTAATGAAGATTCTGCAAAAATGAGTATGTGTACCAAGGATATCGCACCTGCCGGGACAGTTTCCACGACCAGAACCGTGATTCCGGCTGCTGCAGGACCTACGGCTGCTGTTGCAGTAAATGCTCAGTCTGAAAATATTGAAAAAGCAGTTGAATTGATAGAACTTCTGAACACAAATGACGAGCTGTATATGCTGATCACACAGGGTGAAGAAGGTGTAGATTACGTATATGGTGATGACGGAGCTTATGCTCTGCAGGAAGGTAAATATAACTTTAACTTCAATGAATGGCAGATCGGACAGTCTTACAGCCCTGAGTTTACCCGTGCATTGTATAACCGTAATGAAGCAGGAGATCTGCAGAAACAATCTCAGACCATGGTATTTGAAGAAGATAAGACAGCTGAGATTTCACCGGTAACCGGATTCGTATTCGATCCGACTCCGGTTAAGACGGAGCTGGCGAACTGTACATCTGTAATCACGGAAATGGTTCCGGCTTTAAGCTCAGGATCTGTAGATCCCGAAACGGCTCTTCCTGACTTCTTAAAGAGACTGGAAACAGCAGGCGTAGATAACGTCATCGCTGAAAAGCAGGCACAGATGGATGCCTGGAAAGCGGCTAAATAGGGGGAGAAAGATGGTAAAGCTGGGTGTAATAGGTTATGGTGTCCGCATAGATATGCTGGCAGATGAATTTATGGGCCTATTAGAAAAAGTACAGATTACAGCAATCGCTGACAAAAATCCGGAGCGTGTAAAAGCGCTTTTAACCAAGGCAGATTCCAGGGAAATCATGCATGAGATGGAAATTGACAAAATTGACGGCTTATGGAGAAAATGTCAGATGGATCCAGATACGATACACTTTTATGATACGGCACAAGAGATGCTGGACCAGGAAGAACTGGATGGTGTTTTGGTAGGCACAAACTGTGATACCCATGCACAGATGGCAGAAATGGTAATGAAACGGGGGATTCCACTCTTTCTGGAAAAACCCGTAGGTGTCACAAGAGAAGACTTAGAGCTGCTGGAATGCTGTGACAGAGAACCGCATGCTCCTGTTGTAGTGTCTTTTCCCCTTCGTGTAACCAGGATGGTGCGGGAAGCAAAGAGAATTATAGACAGCGGCGTTATTGGAAAAGTTGAGCATGTGCAGGCATTTAATGACGTTCCTTACGGCTTTGTCTATTTCCATGACTGGTATCGGAATGAGGCTGTATCACACGGGATGTTTTTACAGAAGGCAACCCATGATGTGGATGTTATCAATTATCTGACGGGAGAAAAACCGGTTCAGGTATGTGCAATGAAGTCCAAGCAGATTTTTAAAGGTGACAAAAAGGCAGGGCTGCGCTGCAGTGAATGTGATTGCTGCGGCAGCTGCATGGAAAGCACCTATCATATTACCAAAACCAGAAATGATATTCCAAGAAGTGATTATTGCTGTTATGCAGTAGATACCGGAAACGAAGACAGCGGCAGTCTGCTGATTCGATATGAATCCGGTATGCATGCAGTCTATTCACAAAACTTTTTCGCAAGAAAAGGAGCAGCAAGGCGTGGCGCGAGGTTGTATGGGTACAAGGGAACTTTAGAATTTAATTTTACGACAGATGAAATCAAGGTATACGACCATATGAGTGATCAGGTGTCTGTGATTAAGATAGGCACTCCGCCTGCAGGGCATGGCGGGGGAGATTATGAACTTGCACGGAATTTTGTTCAGCTGATTCTGGGAGAAACTACAGAGTCAGTGACATCTCTCAGGGAAGGGATTATACGTGCAAAGGTCTGTATAGCTGCAAAAAAATCTTCGGAAGAGGAAGCGTTTAAAACGGTATTATAAACAGGATTAGATTTTAACAGGGTGGACTATGCCGGAGCGTGTTCCACCCTGAACTGTATCCGGCTTTTAGGGAATGCCGGTTACCAAAACTTATAATGGGATCAGTGATGATCCAGATAAAAAGGAGAAGAGATATGTATAAGATGAAAAAGCAGCTTGCGGTTTTGCTTTCGGCAGCCATGCTGACCGGCACCCTGGGCATGTCGGCACCCTATTCCGTGACGGCAGAGGCTTCCGGGGTACAAAAAGAAATTTATATTTCTCCTGCAGGAGATGATGCTGCCGGGGATGGGAGTCAGGAAAAGCCATATGCCTCCCTGGAAAAAGCCAAAAGTGAAGTGCAGAAAATCAATTCGGATATGACAGGTGATATTTATGTGTATCTGGATGGCGGGGAATATTACATGGATAAAACGGTGGAATTTGGACCGGAAGATTCCGGAACCAATGGTCATCAGATAATATATGCCAGCCAGGATGGGGTTGCCAGCGCAAAATTAATTGGTGGCAGACCCTTGGATAACAGTAATTGGGAACTGGTGCAGAGTGAAGGAGCTAACGACGCCGATCTCCCGGCGGAGGCTAGAGGCCATGTCTATAAAATGAATGTTGGGACAGAGCAGAGCTTTAATACACTGTACGTCAATGACAGAAGGGCAACCCAGGCACGTTACCCTAATCTGGACCAGTATCCCGGATTTACAGCGGCACTGACTCCATATTTGTTTACGGCAGGGGGCGGAATGCATGATCTTCAATGGAAAGAAGGGGATCTGCCGCAGCAGGTGATTGACGGACTGTCAAACGCAGCGGCAAGAGGGGATCTGGATGCGTCCATATATATGTGGGACGGAGGCTACTGGGACTGGATGACAGATACCATTCCCCTAAAAGGAATCGATCCGGCGCAGCGCAGGCTTCATTATAAAGATGAAGAGATCGATTTGGATGGTTCTGCCCGGTACCGCCCCAAATATACCACCGGCAACAATGCCAGATATTTTCTGCAGGGGAATCTGGCATTGCTGGATCAGGAGGGAGAGTACTACTACAACAAGACAACCGGGGATCTCTATTATTATCCCACAGGTAATATAGAAGACCAGCAGGTAATTATCCCTCTGGTAAAAGAGGTAATCCGTGCAGAGGGGAAAGGCAGAGATGCAAAAGTCAGCAATCTGACATTCCGGGGAATAGAAATGAAGGATACGGAGAGTACAGACTGGTATGCCTATGGCTGGAATGCAAAGGATACCGGGGCAGCACTGGGATTCTGGCCAAACGAATCAAAAGGTAGTACCCAGCCTTCTTACTGTGAACAGAGGGAACAGAATGATTTCCGCTACGGAGTTATTACCCTGAAAAATACCGACGGTATTCGGATCGAAGCCTGTCATCTGACAAATTCCGGAATGTTTGGCATTGCAATGTATGATGCCAACACAAATGCACTGATCGAAAACAGCCTGATCGATTATACCGGTCATGGCGGTATTAATATGGACGGGGGTTATCCGGGACTGGCAGGAGATGAAAACGGAAATGGATATGCCAGGGACAATATGGTGAAAAATGTACTGATCCATGATATAGGAGAATTGATCGGACAGGCTTCCGGGTTAACGGTACAGCAGGTAAGCCATAGTACCTTTTCTAATATTGAGGTTTATAATTCACCCAGAAGAGGGATCTTTACCACCGGGGGAACAAGCAGGGAGAAAAATGGTGCAGACAAAAACTATGATGCAATGAAGCACTTATATACCCATAGTAACCTGTATGAATACTGCTACATTCATGACTGTCAGCAGGATGGCGGAGATGACGGCGCATTCTTTGGCTGTATGCTGTTCCATGGAAATGAAGACGGAAAAGGGAAACCAAATATCATCAACCAGATGGTGATCGACAGCACAGGAGCTAATCCCACCATGAAGGATTTAAGCCCCAACAATATGAATCTGGATATGGGGTGTTCCGGATTTGAACTTCACAATGTGAAATCCGTTAATCCTATGAACTTTAACATTGAAGTCAATACCATACTGCAGTATAAAGATGATATCCTTTTTGATAATGTAAATATCGATTATGGAACCATGGTAAATCATCTGGCTGAATTTGATGATTCCAAAATGGAGTATGATAAGATTGGTTTAACAGAGGGCTTTCCAATCGAATATATGGATGAGAAGCAAACCAGTGAAAAGCCGGATGATATTTATTTTGAAGATGATTTTGAAAAGGGTATCCAAAAACGCAAATGGACGTTTCGAAATGCACAGCCGGAGATTACTACAGAATGGATGTCGGAAGACCCGTTTGTGGGAAAACAGGGTCTCATCGTGAACCAGAACAGTGTATTATCCAGAACGTTTCAGGATCAGTTAAATAAAACCGTTACCGTTAAAATGTTTGACCGCCAGACCAGAAATATGGCAGGATATGACTCCGGCGTCCAAAATTCTGCAAATGCGCTTTCTTATGTAAGTACCGGAACAAAAGAGGAAATGTATGGCCTGGGCATTGAGTGGGGGAAATGGGACTGCTATTATATGAACATAAACGGTGAAAAGATCCCAACGAATGTTCCGCGGCTTTTTGGATGGCATGAGCTGAAGTTCGATTACAGTACGCCCGGTACATTACAGATGTATATAGACGACACGCTGGTGAAGGAGGTAAACAGCAGCGGATTTGATACCCTGGATATTGGAAGTGATGCCGGAAAAGGCATCGTGTATTACGATGAAGCTATGATTTATGGCGGCGTAGAAGCACCGCCAGCCGGTGAACTGCCGCTTCCTAAACCGCCTGCAGAGCCGGAAGATAAGATACTTTATGAAGAGGACTTTGAAAGTTATGAGATGATCACAGAGGATGCCGGTAACCAAAGCCATGGAGAGGATGCAATACAGCAAAGCATATTACAACAAAATGATATTGCAAATGATAGTTTGGAATCCCAGGATGCTACTGAGATGAAAACGGAAGCAGGGGTAACGGAAGCAGCGGTGGCAGAGGAATCGGTAACGGAAAAAGCGGAGACAGAAGAAGCGGTGGCAGAAGTATCGAATACAGAAGTATCGAATACAGAAGTACTGAATACAGAAGTACCGAATACAGAAGTACCGATTACAGAAGTATCAGTGACAGATGAACCAATAACAGAAGAACCGGAGCCAAGAGATCAAATGATCAATATAGCTTCAGATGAAGAGCAAAACAAGGGATCCCAGGCTATGGAAGAACCGGCTCCAGCAGCCATGGCTGCAGCAGATTTATTGCCCGACTGGAAAGGGGTAGGCGGCGGAAAAATGGTAAAAGAATTAATCAGGGAAGATAATAATCAGTATCTTCGTATTAATTCTCAGGATAATACCTTCTATTATACAGGCGGCAGCGAATGGAAGAACTATGTGCTGGAAGCAAAGGTGCGTTTGAATCGCTGGACCGGGGACGGCCCCCTTGGCGGAGCATATGATGTGTTTTGTGCAGGCGTCCGCTTTGAAGAAGATCCCAACAGTAAATCAAATCCACACCGCTATACATTAAAGATGGAGAAGTCAGGTAAATTAAAATTCTATATGCGGTCCTCCGGTGATAAGGATTTCTTCACCAAGACACCGGAAGAGGTGGGAATGGAGCCTTTGAATCCTCCGTTTGCCGGAAGATGGTATGATTTAAAGATTGTGGCAGATGGTGATAAGATCAGCAGTTATATTGACGGAAATCTGATAGGGACGGTAGTGGATGGCAACTTGCAGTCCGGGGGAATCGGATTTAATGCCCTTGGCGGAGAATACGATATCGACGATATGAAAGTGACGAAAGTCCAGACGCCTGAGCCGGGTATAGAACCGGATTCCGGAACCTATGAGAAGCCGATTGAAGTTAAAATAACACCTGCATCCAAAAAGGACCAGATATTCTACACGCTGGACGGAAGTGACCCCAAAGACCCGGAACATGGTATCTACTATGAGGGAAGCTTTGTACTGCCCGAAAATGATAAGCCGGTAACCTTAAAATGTGTTGCCATCAGAGGTGACTCTCTCTACAGTGAAGTAGTGGAAAAAACCTATGTCATAAAAACACACAAGCCGGAAATTACAGCATTGGAAGAAGTACAGATTGATACAATCCAGGGAATAATTCCGAAGCTGCCCCAGACGGTGAAGGCGTCCTATAATAATGGAACAACAGCCATGGCTGCAGTACAATGGGAGCCTGTTACAGATCAGCAGGTAGCAGTACCCGGTAAATTTATGGTATTGGGTTCCGTGGATGGTACAGCATTAAATGCAAAAGCCGTAGTAACCGTATTGCCTGGGAAAGAAGATCCAAAACCGGAAATAAAGGTAAATAAAGTAACGCTGAACGAAACGAAAAAAACAGTATTAAAAGGAAAGAGTTTCACTTTGAAAGCGGCGGTATCTCCAGCAGATGCAGTAAATAAAAACATAGTATGGTCAACCAGCAATGCAAAAGCAGCAACCGTCGACCAGACCGGTAAAGTAACTGCAAAAGGCTATGGAACGGCGACCATCAAAGCGCAGGCAGCAGATGGCAGCGGAAAATATGGAACCTGTAAAGTGACGGTAGGTTATAAAATCAACTATCACTTAAATAAAGGAACAAACAGCAGGTTGAATCCGACAAGCTTTTATAAGACAAAGGTGACTTTAAAGGCACCGTCCAGAAAAGGCTATACTTTCAAGGGATGGTATACCGATAAGAAAATGAAAAAGAGAATTACCAGTATCTCGTCAACATCCAGGAAAAACATCAGTGTTTATGCGAAATGGGAGAAAATCAAGATAGGTAAGACATCCATCGGCAAAGTACAGAGCAAAAAAGCCGGCAGCATGGCAGTAAACTGGAAAAAGATAAAGAATGCAGGCGGATATGAAATCATTTATGGAAATAATTCCAGAATGACAAAAGGAAAAAAGGTATTAGAAACAAAAGGTACCGGCAAGACGATTAAGAAATTAAAAAAAGGCAGAACATATTATGTAAAGGTGAGGGGATTCAAAATAGATTCTGCCGGAAAGAAGGTGTACGGGGCATATAGTAAAGTAGAAAGAATAAAAATTAAAAAGTAAGATGAATATAAAAAAGAAAAGATCTTATGAATAAAATGGGTCAAATGAGCCGCTTCCGGAGTTTGTCTGGAAGCGGCTTTTGTATTGTCTTATGTTTGAGGAATAAATGGTGGTTTTATGTATAAAATTATATAGTTTTTTTAAGGATTCAGACTGAAAACTATAAAAATAAGAGATTTTGTTAAAAAAAGAAGTAATAGAAATAGGTATTTTCAATAAAAACGGTACTTTTTATTGTCTAAAAACAGTGAAATGTGTGATAAAGTATCCTCATTCTAAAACAGGAGGGTTATAGATGAAAAAAAGAGTTTCTAAAAATCTGTGGAAGCGCACCACAGCACTTTCAATGGCCGCCATAATGGCAGCAGGGTCTTGGAATCCATTAATAGTAAATGCGCAGCATGTAAAAGGAACAGCACCATTCATAAATTCTTGGTTGGTGGCAGGGCCTTATGAAACACCCGTTGCCGATGAAATTTACGGTACGGAGATACCTGACAATCCAAATTTAGCTATGCAGGCAGCAGCTTCGGCATCGTCGGCTACGCTTAGTTCAAATCCACCTGAGTTTCTAAACGATGGCTCTACCAGAAACCAATGGGTGACAGAAGGGTCAGAAATTCCCAGCTGGGCACAATTGGATTGGAGTGAGCCGATTACGGCTGGAAGCATAGGGATCACACTCTGGAATGACGGGCGTCATCGAAACCAATGGTACGATCTTGTTTTTACTTATGTTGATGACACCAAGAGTGATCCCATCCGAATAGAAAGTACCTGCCAAAGCGCTGATTATCCCACAGTATACCAGCCGGAAATTCCATTAGAAAATGTGAAATCTCTGCAGGTAATCGTGGATGACGGACTGGATCCATATCCTGGTATAACTGGAATCAGTGAAATAGAAGTTTATCAATATCCATTTACTAATGAGAAATCAGCTGTAAAAAGCATTTCTGATACAATGGCTGAGACCAATGGAGAGGATGCGGTAAATGAAGAAGCAACCGCAATGGCAGCAACGGAAGAAGTAACGGAAGCAGCAGCAATGGAGACAATTGTTCCGAAGCTGGGAGAAAGCATGACACCTGGCGGACAGAAATGGGAGTATTTTGATGACCGTATCTGGAACCGTACCTATGATGATTATCAGGACTTATACGGCTATTATGGTGTAAAGAAGGGTGTTGATACTAAAAATAAATATGTGTACGCTCATACATATGTATATAGTGATACGGAACAGGAAGTCCAGTTCAGGTTTGGCAGCAGTGGTGAGCATCGTTTGTATGTAAATGATATTGCAGTGACAGGTCCATCCAAGCCGTCTGAGGTTCAAAAGGATATGGTAATAAAGGACATTCAGCTAAAAGAAGGATGGAATAAGATTCTGCTTCAGATCAGGCATACCTATACAGATGATAAAAATGCCAATGGAGTACCAATCGCAAAAGATAATGATGTTTATTATCTTGGATTTTATGGCAGGATCACAGATCAGGAAGGAAATGCGCCGGAAGGTATAAGCTATTCTGTAACAGGGACAGACAGCGATTTGTCCATCACCACAGCTGGACTTTCTGCTGATGATGTGGTACAGGATGGAAAGCCGGGAAGAGGCCTGCCCCAGAACGTATTGCCTATGGGATATACAGAGTGGCCCTATGTATGGAATGAATCTCAGTATAATCGGGATCAGTTTAACCTGGAAGCATCGCCTTTCCAATTTATGGCTGATGGAGGAAAACCGGGTTATACTTGGCAAATTACAGAAGGAGCGCTTCCGGATGGATTGGAACTTAAGAGTGACGGAACCATAGGGGGAATAATAGAAGCAGATGCCGGAGATTACAGTTTCACCGTTCAGGTGACGGACAGGGACGGATCTGCTGCACAGCAGTCATATACACTGAAGGTTAAAGAACGACCGAATAAATGGTTTGAGGAAGGCCGTGTCAGTGCATTAAGCCACTGCATTCCTGTCTACCAATATTTTGTAGACCCGAATTTTTCGGCAGATGTGTGGGCGGAGCGTGCCAGCAGACAGGGGCATTCCCTGGTATCAA
>NZ_JAWYAJ010000476.1:0-26096 GCF_034124845.1 Robinsoniella sp. | reverse complement strand
CAGCAGAATTACTACTGGCCGTCCCGTTTTGCAGATCCCAATCACGACAGAAATAAATATATGCCCAAGGATGAGAACGGAAATGTAGTGGATGGGTTAAAGCAGTTTGAGGAAGCAGTAAAACGCTATGGAATGAAATTTGGATTGTATTATGCAACAGAGGGAGGCGGACTGCAGCATTATTCTACCGATGTATTTGTGCAGAATGTGGAGGACTTAATATTACGTTACGATCCGGCATATCTGTATTTTGACGGCCCTCAGGCAATGAAAGGTGCAAATTACGATGTTATGTATAGCAATGTACGAAACTATAGTGATGAAATTATAATTGATGCCAATGCCTGGGATTCGGAATATGGAGATCCGGATTTGCGAACCGGGGAATGCAGCGGTATCTACGGACATGAGCGGGGATCAAAACTGACGAAGCGTACAATTATGGAACCTTGGAAATCCCTTCATACAAAAAATAATTATACCCCATACTATGCAAGAAGGGACGATTACCGGCTTGTCTCTCAGGAGATGGTGATGAATGCCGGAAGAGGGATGGTGGATAACAATGACCAGATGCCTTTAATGAGCAGAGGTACCAACTGGGATTCACCCCAAGATGTAGCACAGAGATATCCAAAATCCGTCCAGGAATTTGTGGATGCAAGGGAAGGACTGGCAGCATGGTTTGCACCGGAAGGAAAGCCAGAGCGTCATGAATCTACCACGGGAACTCAGCCTTACTTTTTGAATGGTTCGAATTGCCAGTGTACGGATGATGGAGCAGAGAATATTGATCATTTTGAAGATGGACATGGACCTAAATGGGGATATGCAATGTCCCGCGATAATAATGTTTATCTGCATATTATGAAAGGTCCGGATAGTAGAATTGGATTTGATGCAATATCCGAACAGACGCTGGTGGCAGATCCAATCAGGGATCGCGTTCAGAAAGTTATCTGGCTCAATGAAGACAAAGAGCTTTCCTTTACTCAGGAAGGAGATTTGGTGAGTATCGATATGACTGGGGTTACGGAAGACCAGGTAGACACAATTATCAAGATTGTAACAGATAATACGAAACGCAGCTATCAACTGACAAATGTGACTGCCGAAGGTAAACAGCTTGCAGATGACCGTTTACAGGTAAAAGCAGAAGGTTACATGACGTACCAGGCATTAAAAGCAGATCTGGAGCAAGTGACTTTCATAAGCTCTGACCCGTCGGTGGTATCCGTAGATGAAAATGGACTCGTAACCCCAAAAGGCAATGGTGAGGCAGATATAACGGTAACCGGAACCTATGAGGGAGTTACAAAAGAAGATACGTTAAAAGTGAAGTCAGCAGATGGTAAAGTATATGTTGGAGAAAATATGATAAGTGCGTCTTTGTGGGTTGACCAAAAAGAAGCTTATGGAAACTTTCACAACCTGGAGGGATATCCGTATTATCTGGAGGGACGTTCGGAAAAGGGTGGTGCGATTGGTTTAAACGCTGCACAGGTAACGATGAAATGCGGAATTGTAGACCTGGATGGAGGGGATAAATATACCCCCGTAGTGATTGAAGACAGCGATCTCATATCTTTTAAATACGGGAAATTATTTGCCAAGTCTGTTGAAGAAACAACCCGTGCTGCCGTATGGGCAGAAGTGCAGCTGGATGGCAAAACATTTACCACAAACAGGGTATATCTGGATATTCAGCCTTATGAGTCGGTAGTGACGGGTGCAAAAGTTACAGCTAGCGGTCAGGTTGGTGAATATGGACCAGAGCGGGTATTGGATGGCAGACTGATTACAGGTGCAGATCTGGATGAATCCAAATGGTCCGCGTCCGGAAAAGGAGAATCTTCCCTATCTTTTGAACTGATGAACCCGGCAAAAGTGGAAAATGTGGAAATACATTACAATTCCCGAAATCAGAAATACTATAACACGCCAAAGGAGATGGAAATTCAAATCAGTGATGACGGCGAGGCATGGAGCACAGTAGAAAGTGTGGTTCCTCCAACAACAGGACAGGAAGCATATTTTGGATTTTCCGATATCTACAATATAGAACCGGTTACAGCAAAATATCTGAGACTGAACTTTCCAAAAGGCAGCAACGGTAATACAGTAGACATTCTGGAAGTTTCGCTGAACGGGGAATCTATGGCGGGCCGTCTGTCAAAACTTACAGCAAAAGGTGAGAAACTAACGGATACTGATGCAAAACTTGTGATAAACGGATATGATGGAACAGGTGCAGCAATGGATTTAAGCGGAGCAGATATTTCTGTAGAGAGCAGCAATCCGGAGATTATTTCTGTACATGACAATTTTAAACTAACAGCTATATCTGAAGGCAAGGCCCGGATCAAGGTAACTGCTGTAGCAGACGGAGCATTGGCGGAGACTTCATTGTTTGCCGATGTAGATAAAAATGGGCATATTTTCTTTGGCGATTACCTGGAGAAGGTCATATTGACTGCAGATACGCAGAAGGTCAGTGTGAATCATCCCGCATCCGTTCGGATACAGGGCATGTTAAATACAAATAAACCCGCCGGACTTGCTGACGCTCAGATAGAATATATCTTCAGTGAAGGATCCCCTCTTAAGAAGCTGGAAGGCGCTGACATTATTTACATGCCGCAGGAAATACCAGCCGGGCAGAAGGTGAAAGTAAGCGTAAAAGTAACACTTGACGGTGTAACAGCAGTGAGTAATCCCATAACATTGGAGGCGGCTGGAAGTAATATTGCACCGGAAGCAGAAATAAGTGTCTCTTCCGTACGTTCCCGTTCCGGAGCACCGGATGGTAATGACGCAGACGAACGGTATTTAGCCGAAAAAGCAGTAGATGGAAATGTGGCAACCCATTGGGCTGCAAAACAGGCAGATCATTCTCCATGGATCAAACTGGATTTTGGAGAAGAAAGATCCATAGATAAAGTAATATTGAATGAGCGCGGTCATGAAGTAAACGCAATAAGAGAAGGTTTACTGGAATTCTATGATCAAACAGGAACGAAAGTGTTCGAAAAATTAGTCCAGGAGATGAAATGGGAAGAATCCCAGGATAATCTTGTTGAACTGGAACAGCCGGTAAAAGCTTACAGCATGAAATTTACGATTGACCCTGATGGAAAATACCATCAGGCAGGAAGTGAACGTGGACTGGCGGAATTAAAGGTATTATGCGCACCAGATAACCAGGAAAATATAATTGCGGGATATCAGCCGGTGTATGCCGAAACGACTACAGGAGTTATTCCCAAAATGCCGGAGAACGTTACTGCAGTTTACAGTGATCTTACTACAAAAGCAGAAGCGGTAAACTGGGATAATATTACGCTGGATATGGTAGCTGAACCAGGTGTGATATTTGTGGAAGGAACCGTAAATCATTCAGATAAAAAGGCAGCGGCAGAAATACGGATAAGGAAATCATCCGAGCCCACACCGGATCCGGAAGTTAAGGTAGATAAAATTACGCTGAGTGAAACCGCCAAAACAGTGGTGAGAGGAACAAGCTTCCTGCTGAAGCCTGCTATATCACCGTCCAATGCTTCAAATAAAAAGATCATATGGTCCACCAGCAATGGGAAAGTCGCAGCCGTGGACCAATCCGGTAAAGTTACCGCAACAGGATATGGAACTGCCACCATCAAAGTACAGGCAGCGGACGGAAGCGGAAAATATGCCGATTGTAAAGTAACGGTAGGAAGCTATGTAGAAAAAATTACATTGAATGAAACAAAAAAAGAAGTAACAAAAGGTACATCCTTTACGCTAAAACCATCCGTATCACCATCTCATGCTTTGAATAAAAACATTATATGGTCTTCCAGTAACGAGAGAGCAGTATCGGTAGACCAGACGGGCAGAGTTACGGCAAAGGGATACGGAACTGCCACCATCAAAGTACAGGCAGCAGACGGAAGCGGAACATTTGAATCCTGTAAGGTAACGTCAGGATATAAAATCAACTACCATCTGAATAAAGGAACCAACAGCAAATCCAACCCCGCAAGCTGTTACAGGGCAAACGTAAAATTAAAGGCTCCGTCCAGAAAAGGTTATGCATTTAAAGGTTGGTATACTGATAAAAAATGGAAGAAACAAATCACAAGCATTCCGGCATCTGTCAGGAAAGATGTGCATGTATATGCGAAGTGGGAGAAAATTAAGGTAGATAAAGCTCCAATCAGTAAACTACAGAGCAAGAAAGCCGGCAGAATGACAGTGAACTGGAAGAAAGTAAAATCTGTAAGCGGTTATCAACTGGTATATGCCAGCAATGCTAAAATGACAAAAGGAAAAATCACAGTAACCACAAGAAGTACAGGCAAGACAATTAAGAACCTGAAAAAAGGCAGAACATACTATGTAAAAGTCCGCGCTTACAAAACGGACTCTGCCGGAAAGAAAGTGTATGGTTCTTTTGGCAGAACAGAAAAGATCAGGATTAAAAAATAGTAGAAACGGAAGAATGATCTGACTACCGCACAAAAAGTTGATTGAAAAAATGCCGCAACAAAGTCGCAGGAATATTATGTTTCTGCGGCTTTTTGCATCTCTGGCATTTGGACTGCCCATATCAGGGAAATTTTCATGGCCGACTTTTTGTTTTGGCAGTTTAGATTTGTCATTGCAAATATTTAGACCAAAGATGACAAGAATTTAGACTTGAAAATAGTTCTGTAATATCCGAAAATGGTAAGTAATAGTGCCAAAAAAGAAAGAAAGGCAAGAAGAAAATTCTAATTTAGACGATAATAACAGGAGGAGAACGGGTGAAAGAAAATTTTGAAATTGCGGGGTGGAATGTATGAAAATCAGAAGAGAAGTGAAAAAGTATATCAAGGATTATAAATTTAACAGCTTGTTTGTCAAGAACTTAATTCTTCTGCTTGTTTTAATTATTGTACCGTTGTCAGGAGCAGTAATATTGGCTTATTATGCTTATAACAACATGCAGAAAAATGAGATTGAGGCATATAACAAAGCGATTGTAGAGGATACCATATCGGGTCTGGAAAGGGTTCTGAAGGAAGCCCGGACCCAGCTTATTTATATGGGCTTTAATTCCAATGTAGAGCTGTATATGTATGATACGGAGGAAATCAGAGAACTGAATTATAAAGTAAAAAGTATATCAGAGTTGATCAAGCTTCCGGTTATTTCAAAAGATTACATAGATAATATCTATATTCATTCCCTGAAAAGCGATAAAGTCATTTCTCTGGATGGAATCAGTGACTACAAAACCTTTAAGGATAAAGATGTATTTGAAGAATATACGTCACAGCCCCCTGATAAAAAGAAAACGGTATCGCTTACAACCAGCAGGAGTACAGGCCTATTTTGATTACTGTAATCGGAACCTTTTTAGCAGTACTTTTTATGTCCATGGCGGCTTACTGTCTGTCCAGAAGCAACTTCCGTTTTAAAGGGATACTTACCTTTTTTATCTTTTTCCCGACGCTTTTCAGCGGAGGACTGGTACCGAGCTACATAATTAACACCCAGTACCTGCATTTAACAGACCGGCTTGCGGCGCTGATTCTTCCAAGTCTGATCAATGTCTTCCATATTATTATGCTGCGAACGTTTTTTAAACAGCTGCCGGAAGCATTGTTTGAGGCAGCCAAAATAGATGGAGCCAGTGAATACCATATCTTTTTTAAGCTGGTACTGCCTTTGTCAAAACCGGTTATTGCAACAGTAGCCTTTTTAAGCGCTCTTGCGAAATGGAATGAATGGTATAATGCAATGCTCTATATCAGGGATGATAAACTTGTACCGCTTCAATATTTACTGCAAAGAATGATGATGAACCTGAGGGCTTTGCTGGATGCGATGCAGAACGCGCCGGCAATGGTAAATATCCAGGATCTGCCTGGGGAAAACCTGAGAATGGCAATGCTGGTAGTTGCAATTGGACCCATGCTGCTGATATTCCCGTTATTCCAAAAGTATTTTGTACGTGGAATGACGGTGGGAGCCGTAAAGGGATAATTTGTGCAAACATTTTATTATAGAAATTATGAAAAAGAAATGTAGAAGGAGGATTTTATTCATGAAAAGAAGGTTAGCAGCGTTAACTATGGCAGGAGTGTTGGCAGTCAGTATGCTCGCAGGATGTGGAGGGAGCAGTGCAGACGGCTCCAAAGACGGTAAGACAGAGGTACAGGAAAGTAAATCTGAGGCTGTCGGAGATACAAAAGCAACAGAAGGATCCGGGGAAGACACTGATGGTACAGGCAGTGATTCCGGGGAAGCACAGGTTGTAAAATGGTATGTATTCGGAGACAAGATGCCGGATCATGATATGGTCATGGAAGACCTGAATAAAAAAATAAAAGAAAAAATTAATGTAGAACTGGATCTTCAGGTTATTCCACAAGGAGAGTTTGCTGATAAAATGAAGCTTGCAAGTACAGCGGGAGAGGATTTCGATCTGGTGTTTACGTCCAACTGGCTGAACAGTTTTGATGAAAATATGTCAAGAGAAGCTTTTATGCCGATTGATGAATTATTTGAAAAATATGGGCAGGGGATCAAAGAATCTATGCCGGACTGGCTGCTGGATATCGGAAAAGTAGATGGTAAGCTCTATGCTGTTCCAAACCAGCAGATTATTGCAAGGCAGCTTGGTGTGCTGATACAGAAAGAATATGCAGATAAATATGGGTTTAACAAAAAATCCATAAAGGATATCAGCGAACTGGAGCCATTTTTGGATGAAATAGCAAAAAATGAACCAACAATGTTTCCGGTTGACGTCCGTGCGAATGCATATATTGAAAATAAATATGAGGATTTGGTATCGGTAGCTCATTATGCCTGTGCTTATATTGATAAAAATGATCCGGATGCAAAATTAATTCCGGCCACCACAGCTATGGAAGACCAGTTAAGACTGGACAATGAATGGTACAAAAAAGGATATATCCGAAAAGATATTGCAACCGTAACGGACAACACCGCTGATGTAAAAGCAAATCGTTATGTTTGTTCTCTGGGTTCTTATAAACCGGGGATTGACGCGGAATTTTCTTCCAGACAAGGAGTGCCGTATATTGCCGTTCCTATTGAGGGAACGTATATTAAATCCATATCCGGAATCGAAACGATGACAGCTGTTAATGTGAATTCAAAAAATCCGGAAGCAGCTATGAAGCTGTTGAACTTAGTATATACAGACAAAGAAATCTTTAATGAATTACTGTTTGGTTTAGAGGGTACGCATTACGAGAAAACCGGAGAAAACAGTGCTGAGCCTGTTGAGGAATCCAAATATAACTACAGTGCTTATGGATGGAAGATGGGGAACCAGTTTAATGAATGGTATTTACCTGGACAGGAAGAAGGTCTTTGGGAAGCCACAGATAAATTAAACAGGGAAGCCCAGGTTTCTGTGTTAAGAGGATTTACGTTTAACCCGGCAAATGTGCAGGCCGAAATTGCCCAGATCGCAGCCGTTGATAAAGAATATTATAATGGGCAGTATACTGCAGCAGATATTGATAAATATATCGCAGAAAGAAATGAAAAGCTGGAACAGGCGGGATTGAATAAGGTAATCGAAGAACTGCAGACACAGCTTGATACATGGAAAAACCAAAGTAAATAAATAGTAAATATAATAGCAAAATAAGAAACAGGCTGTGTCATTCTATGCCATTTGGGATGGTACAGCTTTCGTTATACCCGAAACTCATACAATCAACTAAACCTAAATTTATTCGTAATAGTGAGCCATTCACAAACCGTCCCTATCGCACCGGAGCGTGTTTAAGATTAAAAGAAACTATGAGAATGAATGAAAATTAGAAAGGAAGGAACATGAATAATATTAAATTTACTGCCAGGGAGGATTATGTGCAGGCTGTTCAGCATATGGCAGAAGGCTTAAAGAAATACTATTCGCCAGGGAAGGCTTTTGTTTCTGCCGGATACACTGCAACTCATTATGGAAACAGGACGATTGGACTGGAGGGTTTTTCCAGGATATTGTGGGGACTGGTTCCGCTATGGGCAGGGGGAGGAACCAGTTGTCTGGACTCTTTTGTTCCGGAGGGGATCCGTCATGGCACCAGCAGAGTGCATGAGGAATATTGGGGTACTTATCAGGATGGAGAACAGGCGTATGTGGAAATGGCTGTTTTTGGGCTGGGACTTCTGCTGGTGCCGGAGAAAATATGGGAGCCTTTGTCTGAAAGTGAAAAAGGGAATTTTAATCAATGGCTTATGCAGATTAACGAGCACCGGATATCGGATAATAACTGGCTCTTTTTCCGGGTACTTGTAAATTGCGGATTAAGAAAAGTCAGCGGGATATATTGCGAAGAACAGCTTCAAAAGGATCTGGAAAGAATTGATGATTTTTATCAGGGGGACGGGTGGTATACAGATGGTGCAACCAGACAGGTGGATTATTACATCGGTTTTGCCATGCATTTTTATTCTTTACTCTATGCGGCCCTTCTTCAGAAGGAAGATCCAAAACGTTGTGCCAGATACAGGGAACGGGCGCGGCTGTTTGCGCAGGACTTTATTTACTGGTTTGGAGAAAAGGGAGAGGCGCTTCCCTTTGGACGCTCCCTGGGATACCGGTTTGCACAGGGGAGCTTTTGGTGCGCGTTGGCATTTGCAGGAGAAGAAGTTTTTTCCTGGGGGGTTATAAAGGGAATTGTCAACAGACATCTCCGCTTCTGGTTTGAAAAGCCGATTCTGGATTGTGAAGATAAGCTGACCCTGGGATATTGCTATCCCAACCTGACAGTGGGTGAAGGATATAATTCACCAAATTCACCATATTGGGCATGGAAGAGTTTTCTGATTCTGGCTCTTCCACAGGAACACCCGTTTTGGGAAGCGGAGGAGGAGCCTCTGCCTGTACTGGAGCCTGTCCATACACTCAAACATCCCATGATGGTAATGCAGCGGGGAATGGATGGATATGTTACGGCTCTGACATCCGGGCAATACGCAGAGTGGGAACCGGTTCACTGTGCCGAAAAGTATGGGAAATTTGCATATTCCAGTTATTTTGGATTCCAGGTTCCCCGTTCCTACTGCAATCTGGCACAGACTGCACCAGACAATATGCTCGCCTTTTATAAAGACGGCTATTACCATGTAAGGCGCAGGTGCAGGGAGGTTACGGTGAAAGACGGCAGAATTATTTCACACTGGGAGCCGTTAAAAGGAGTAAAGGTGGAGACAGTTCTGATCCCCAATGGAAAAGGACACATTCGCCGGCATTTGATTAATGCTCTTGAGGACTGTGCTGCGGCAGAGGGGGGATTTGCATTGCCTGTAGACGAACCCAAGGAGGCAATAAGTGTGGAGCAGCAGGGATATGCCAAAGTGAGCAGCAACAGAGGGACCAGCAGTATCAGCTTAATACAGGGGGAAGGTGAAGGGAAAGTTATCCTCTGTGAAGCAAATGTAAATCTGGTACATCCCAGGACGATGCTTCCGTATCTGTCTTATGAGTTTAAGAAAGGAATTACAGTAATAGAAGTATATGTAGAAGGAACTTCAGAACAAACACCGGAGCGAGTTTGAAACACACTCTGGAATATACATAAAGGTAAAGTTAAATAAAAATTGCAAAATAGAAAGGATGCCACGTTGTAAAATCATCTAACTTGATTGAGTTGTGGCAGTATTGCAGCAAAACCTGCAATATGCAATGGGTATAAAAATGAAAATAACATTACAGGAATATTTTAAGAATGCAAATGAGTATGGTTTTTCACCGGATAATACCGGCGCGGAGAACCAAAAATCACTGCAGGCGGCAGTCCAGGGAGGCGGCACTATACTGATCACCCAGCCAGGAATCTATAAAATGGCTGGAACGGTATACCTGGAAAGCTATACTACACTTGTATTTGGAAATGGCGTTCTCATACAGAAATCAGCAGAAGCAGGCATGTATTCCCATGTTTTTTTGAACAAAGGTGCATTAACGAAGACTTTTGATACTTGCATTCGGATACATAATCTTCATTTGTCTGTAAATGGCATTGACATCAGGAAGTTTGAAATTGAGGGACTCCATGGTCAGCTGGCATTTTTTTATATCAGGGATTTAAATATTACAGGCTTTCGATGCATGGATTTGGGTAAATGGCAGTATGCGATACAGGTTTGTACTTTTGAAGACATTATTGTGCAGGATATGATAATCAAAGGAGACAAGGATGGAGTCCATCTGGGCAGAGGAAAGCGTTTTATCATCCGTGAAGGAATCTTTGACACGTACGATGATGCCATTGCACTGAACGGTCACGATTATGATGTGGGCAATCCGGAGCTTGGCTGGATTGAAGATGGCGTTATCGAAAAATGTCAGGACCTCACCCATGACGGGATGAGCACCGACGGTTATTTCTGCCGCATGCTGGCAGGGGGATGGGTGGACTGGTTCCCGGGAATCCGGGTCCAAAAATCCGATACTGTGGCCGCGGGCGGAAAGCTCTACCGGGTAAAGGCAGATCCGGATGGAAAAGAATATGTCTCTACAGTGTGCCCGTCCCATGAACAGGGAATAGAAGAAATCGAAGGAATCCGCTGGTTTGTGGTTCAGAATGAGGTTACATACACAGCTGGTGTCAGAAATGTCACTTTCCGGGATATTTCTCTGCATAAGCCCCGGACTGGTTTCTCCATTCATTTTGACAATGACAGATACAGCCGTTCTTATTATCCCGGGGCAGAAGTTCCGTATCAGGAGAAAATTCTGTTCGACAGCATTCGGGTGGTTCACCAAAAGAAGGTACATTTAATGGAAATCGGAACACCGATAGACCTGGTGCATATGACGAATTGCGTAATCGGGGACAGCACAATATGCTTCCATGGAAACCATGCGCTTGGGAATTATGGAAAGACAAAAGCGAATATATGCAATTGTATCTTTCGGGATTTCAAAGAAGAAGATGTGATCGAGAACAAATTGGAAAATAAAGAGATTGAAATACAGTGTGTTGGGAATGTCGTAATGTAAATGTATTATTACTTATCAAAAACTACTTACAGTTGAGCAATCGCGCAAGCCAGTTTGCACGGTTCAGGAGGGAAATAATGAAAAATCAGATGATACCAATCAATGATGCCGAAGGAATATTTTACCCGGCATTTGATAAAAACCTTTGCGATGATACCCAGGTATCTATTGAGGGCGGAATCATAGAGAGGCTCTGGGATACTCTGGAGTTTACTGGGGACAGAGAATTCACCATTCGTTGGGAGGGAGAAGCAGACCTTTATCATTACGATGAAATAATATGTTTTATTACGGTCCCTGTTAAGTCGGTAATCAGAGGGGAAGCAGTACTGGACGGGAAAAAAGTGGAACTATTTCCGGAGACTGGCGGGGATATTGCGCCCCTGGAGCTAAAGAGCAAAATTCTGAAGGAGACAGCCAGCCACAAAAAAATAACGGAGATAACACTGTATGTACATTCTGCTTTGAAGAAAAATATGATTCTGCTTTCCTGGATAGGAGGCGTAAATTCACAAAAGATATCTGAAATTGAGAACCGGTATCAAAAAGAGATCTGTCCGGAGTGGCCTGGTATGCTGGGCGGGAAGAAAGTAGGAACCCTAAGCGGCAATATGATTTTTTCCGGGGAAGAAGCGCTGGAGCTGAAAAAAATGATATCAGAAAATACACAGTTAAAAAATATCCTTATAAAAAATGCAGAACGTGCCATGAAAATCCAGCCGGAAAAGCTGATTCGGGAGTTTGCACCGGTAAAGGAACATATGTACCGGTTTGTCAGAGTTCGCGACAGAGGAAGAACCTGTTTGGAAAATCATATTTTGAACCTGGCTGTTGCCGGATACATTTTGGAGGAAGAAAAATACAGCAACCTGTCTGCCCGTATGATTCTTTCGCTTTTGCAGATGAAATGGTTTGAGGGTCCTGCCTGCTGCATGGAAGGGTCTCAGTTTCATCATGTGTGTTTTACCGAAGACCATACCTCGTCAGAAATATGTCTGGCAATGGAATTTTTGGGCGGAATATTTACAGACAAGGCAATGGCGGTGATCGCAAAACGTCTGGAAGAAGCATATCAGCTGATAAGCGAAAAATGCCATGAGCCTGGCTACCGGAATTATATGAATCAGGGGATTGTAGGGAACAGAGGGGCGATGCTAAATGCCTGCCGGCTCCAGCAGTATCAGGGCGGTTATGAGATGGCAATGGAAGAATGCTATGAGAGGCATTGCCAGATTATCCATCATTACTTAAGTGAAGACGGACATTGCGCGGAAGGTATTGGCTACTTTGAATATTCCTTCCAGACTTCTATTCTGCTGTGGCATGTCTATGCAAAACAGACCGGAAGGACTTTTCAAGAGGTACTCCCAGAGCGTTTTGTCCGTTCCGGAAAATACATGGAGGCGATTATGTCTTCCACAAGTCCGTTGGGAGAAAAGATTCCATTAAATTGCACAGGGGTAAGCGAAGGTGGTAATACAGAGGTTTCTTCTATGCTGCTAATCTGTATGATGATGGCATACGGGATACAGGGAGGGGGCGGATTTCTGGCAGAGCGCCTGAGGAAAACGGAAAATCTTAATTCTATGCAGAATTTTGATCTTCTATTTTACCTCTATTATAAAAAGAATGCAATTATGATAGAAACTTCCTCCCCAAAAAGGAGGGAAGTTCTGTTTCAAAAAGAGGGGCTGGCATCCTTTCAGTTTCCGGGGGGAAAGCTTTTGGTTCTGTCTGAAAGAAATCCTTATACCGCACATTATCATGAGGACAGGGGAACTGTGGTATTAGAAGCAGATGGGAAAGTTCTATTGCCGGATATTGGTACTACAAGTTATGCAAATCCGGTATGTCTGCTTATGGAAAAAAAGGAATATCATAATCTGGCATATCCAAAGGATCTGACTATGCATGTTGCAAGTAAGAGGGGGATAGCTGCCGCCCGGGAGGCCGCTTATCCAATTACAGATGAATTGAGGCCAGAAGATATGTTAACTCCGGAAGCACGAATTGTCTATGCACGGGAAACAGAGGAGGGGTATGCGTTTGAAGCGGAAACGGGAATGCTCTACGGAAAGGGAATTACCGGTACCAGAACAGGAAAATTAAACCTGGAACAAAAAAGCCTTGCGATTACCGATCGTTGGAAATTTGGGGAAGAACAGTGTGTGGTGGTATCCTATTTGTCTTATACTCCATGGTCGATACAGGGGGACACAGCAGTCTGCAAAGATATGAATATAGAATTTCATGCAATGGAGCCGCTTCATTTTGACGTGGAAACAGGTATGTCGGACTGGAGGGGCATTTCTGTCTACGTATTGCATGCTGTTACACAGAGGCTGAAAGAGCACAGAATAAAAAGCATAGTAAAATGGGGCTGATCTTTCATAATTGTAGAGGCATAGTCCAAAACAGAGCGGATCTTTACAGTTGTGAATGCAAATTAAATATGAATAAAAAAGAGGTAGAAGGTATGAAAAGAAGATGGAAAAGAGTCATGAGCTTATTTTTGGTATCTGTGATGTTTGTGACAAGTGCAGTACCTGCCAGTGCAGCAGCTGGTACGGAAGACAGTACAGCAATTGGCGGCAATCAGCCGGGGGTAGAAAATGAATTTCATCCCGCCATTGAATTTTATGTATCCGTCGACGGTGATGATACCAATAACGGCAGCCTTGAAAATCCCTTTGCCAGCCTGGAGGCGGCAAGAGATGCAGTGCAGCTTCTAAAAGAGGCAAAGGGACTTCCGGATGGGGGTGTCGCTGTAAATGTTATGGGGGGTACTTACAGACGGCTTGGAGATAGCTTTACTTTAACAGAAAAGGATTCGGGAACGGAGACAAGCCCGATTGTATACCGTTCGTATAATGACGAAGATGTAAATATTTATGGCAACCTGGTGCTGCCGGGAGAAAGGTTTGAACATGTTACGGACACCGCAATTCTAAACAGGCTTCCAGTTGATGCAGGAAAACAGATTGTGGTATACGATATTAAGGAAAATGAGGGAATCACAGACTTTGGGGAAATCGTAAAGAATGGGTTCGGATGGCCTGCCCAGGCTCCCGGGATATCCGTTTCTGTTGATGGGAAGGACCAGCGCCTTTCCAGGTATCCCAATGATGGGTTTATCAAAACTACAAAAGCACTGGATAAAGGGTTTGTACCAAGAGACCATATGCCAAATCCGGACGGTACTTGTCCCGATTGCAGTAAAAGGGAAGGAAGCCCATGTGAGTGCAAATATCCGGAAGAAGAGTGGGTGAACCAAAAAGGTGGAATATTTACGGCGGAAGGTACCGGATTAAAAACAAAGTATCCTTTATGGTCTCTGGAAAACGATATCTGGGTATTTGGTTATTTTTGCTGGGATTGGGCAGACGATACCATGTAAGTCAGTAAGCTGGAAGAAATGGAAAGTGGACTGAAAATGACGGCACTGCAGCCATCCAGATACGGGGTATTTGGGGGAAAGAATTTCTACGCTTTCAATCTGCTTTGTGAGGTAGATCAGCCAGGAGAATGGTATCTGGACAGGGAGAGTGGAAAGCTGTACCTGTACCCGGAAAAGGATCTTACATCCAGTGAAGTAGCCCTGTCCATGGCACGGGTACCTTTTATCAGTATGGAAAATGCATCTTATATAAAAGTGGAAAATATGAATTTCGGTTATACAAACGGCCATGGAATTTCTTTAGTAGACTGTGATCATGTGACCATCGGAGGCTGTAATTTTTCTGATATTGGTCAAAAGGCAGTGACCGTTGGAATTGAAGGCACAGATTATGAAACGATTAATAGCGGCGCCCATGGCGGATTTGATAATACGGTTACCAGTTGTAATATTACCAGAACCGGACAGGGAGGCATTTTTCTCGGCGGAGGGGACCGATATACACTGACACCTGGAAATAATAGAGCGGTAAATAATGATATCAGTGATTTCTCGGTAGTAAACCGTACCTACACGCCGGCTGTTAAAATATTCGGAAGCGGAAATACTGCATCCAATAATAAGATTTATAATGCACCCCATATGGCAATCAGCTATGATGGCAATGATCATATCATAAGCAACAATGATATATATAATGTGTGCTATGAAACCTCAGATTGCGGCGCCATCTATTCCGTTCGGACATGGAGTTACCGGGGTGTAAAAATCACCAATAATTATCTTCACGATATTTATTCCAACGGAGGTATTGGATCGGCGGGCGTATATTGTGATGATTTGTCCAGCGGCATAGAGATCAGTGCTAACCTGTTCAATAACATCACGGGCTATGTGATGCTGTTAGGTGGTGGACAGGACAATGTGTTTACGAACAATATCGTACTGAACCGCAACGAGGGAAAAGGCCTTCATTATGATAACCGCGGGGAAGGCTGGGCATATTATCATGCACAGAAACCAAATGGCAACTGCTATGCAGAGCTTATGAATTTAAGAAATGATGAACGCTATGACAAGGAATTATGGGATGAAAAATATCCGGAACTTGCAGCAATGGATATGGAAACCTGCGATGCAGACGGGAATCTGCTGGAAGCCAGAAAACCTGCCAAGGCAGTTGTGAAAGATAATATACTGGTAGGGGTTGCAAATCCATTTGGAAATATTAATAAGCGAGTGGATGAACTTGGATGCGTGGAACGTAAAAATGCCCTGCCGGAAGGAACGGATATTGGATTTGAAAATGCTTCTTTATCACAGTTTAAAGTGAAAGAGGACTCTCTGATTAAGGAAGTGATGGGAGAAAATCATTTCGATGTATCCAAAGCAGGGTTGTATTCCGATGAGTACAGAACAGTTGAAAAAACAGAAACAGGAACACCGGTATTAACATCTCCGGCAGACAAATCAGAGAATCTTTCTATTATCGATGGCATTCAATTGAACTGGAATAAAGCCGAACATGCAGTCAAATATTTGGTGGAAGTTTCTAAAGATGGGTCTTTTCAAGAAATAACCCAGTCTGTAACTACAGAAAATAACTGGGCAAATGCAGTTTCTCTTGAAAATGATATTACCTATTATTGGCGTGTAACAGCTATTGGAGAGGGATTGGAAAGCGTTTCCAAAACCAGTGAAACTTATTGTTTTACAACTTCAGACGAAGATCCCAAATTGCTGGAATATGGTTTTGAATATGAGAACAATGAGTTTATGGGATGGATCAGGGAGAAAGGTAAACCCGTTACCAGCAGGGAAAAAGCACACAGCGGAGAACAGAGCTTTAAGGCAGATCAGGATATGGTTGTCATTACAAAAGAATTCAGGGAAGCCAAGAATGGTATTGTTTCGGTTTGGCTATATGATACTATGACAACAGCGCCGTTAACTCAGGTAGTTGCCAATGTAACAATGGATGATAAGGATCCGGCAACAAGTGATTTCATTTCCATGGGAATAGAAACCCGGGCTCCCGGTTCGGCAAATCATTACTATTATCGTATCGGTACGCAGAATTACAGAGCAGATGTAGTTCGTACAGAGGGTTGGCATGAATTGAAATGGGATTATTCAACTGGGAAAGACTGTAAACTCTATATCGATGATACACTGATTACAACAACCGATTATCGTACCGGATTTAATACTGTGTCCCTGGGGGATTATTGGTCAGGCTCAGGCGGAAATGGAACTTCAAACGTATATTTTGATGATCTGAAGATTGCATTTTCTAAGATCAAAGAAATTATACCGGAAAGTATATCCCTGGATCAGACTGAAATAAGAATGAATGTGGGAGATACCGCGGAGCTGCATGCTGCCGTTTTACCCGAAGATGCAGAGACAGAGTTAAACTGGTCTGCCCATGAATATGAAATTGCAAGGGTAGAATCGGGATCCGTTACTGCATACCGTATCGGAACCACCACAGTTAGCGTTTATCCCGAGGGGTATCCGGATATAAAAGCGGAGTGTAAAATCATAGTTACTGCCAATAAAGAAGCATTGTCCAAAATCCTTGAGGGAGCGGCCCAAATAGCGCCGGAGGGATATACGGAGGATAGCTATCAGGCACTGCAAAATGCAATCACCGGGGCAGGAGAAGTTTTAAAAAATGATGCAGCAACGCAGGAAATGGTGGACAACAGTGTAAAAGAAGTGGAGAAAGCCGTTTCAAATCTTGTGAAAGTTACTGTTCCGGAGCAAATCATCCTGGATCAGACAGAGGTAAGGGTAATATCCGGAAAATCTGTGTCAGTGGAAGCCAAGGTAATACCTGAGGATTCCAACATAGAATTAATCTGGAGCTCTGATGACACCAACACGGCTGAAGCTGTGGATGGGATTATCACAGGGTACGCAATCGGAGATACAACAGTGCGTGTCTGTCCAAATGGATATCCGGGGATCAAGGCACTCTGCAAAGTAATTGTGATTGCCGATAAAGCAGCATTACTGCAGAAGCTGGAAGCGGCAAAACAAATCCCGCCGGAAGGTTATACTGCTGAGAGCTACCAGGCATTACAGGAAACAATTGTCCGGGCAATGGAGAAAGTCCAAAACGATAAAGCGATGCAGGAAGAAGTAGATCTTCAGGTTGAAGGGCTAAAAACTGCAATAAAAAATCTCGTTAAAAACGGGGTGAACAAAGCCCGGCTGGAAGAGATCATCAACGTTGCACAGGAAAATATTACTGATGAGGATCTTGTTAATACCGGGAAAGAAACAGCAGAACGCTATCAAAGCACGCTGCTTGCAGCGAAAGAAATCTTAGGGGATGGCGGTGCTTCACAAAAAGAAGCAGACAGAATAGGTTTTGAACTGGATAGTGCTGTCATTCAGGTGAAATATCCGGTTCCGGGTTGGGATGCATTGGAGTTTCTGGTGAAAGCTGGAGATTTCATCCTGCCTGAAATAGATCAGTATCCTGAGGACGCAGGGGAAAAATTCATTCGTGCAATGGAAGAGGCGAAAATTCTGCTGGGGGATATGTATGCAGAGGAAAGTGCCTTACAGCAGGCATTCGAAAAAATGCATGGAGCAATGGATAACCTGCTTGTTATAGATGCGGACAGGCTGGCAATTGCACTGTTAAAGGCAGAAGGGATAGCAGTTGATCTGGATTCATATCAGGACTCAGGAAAAACGGAATTCACAGATGCAAATCACAATGCCAAAGAAGCAGCTTCAGATCCTCAAAGCCAGGCTGTGATAAACAAGGTTTTAAAAGAGCTTTGTTTCCGTATGGACGCGTTAAAACAAAAAGCTGATTTTAAGGCACTGAAAGCAGCAGTTGAACTGGCAGAAAAAACAGATCTCTCCATATATACACAGGCAACCGCAGAAAGGATGCTGGATGCTTTGACTTATGCGCAGACTGTATTAGTTAACAGTAACGCAGAGCAGTCAAAAGTTAATGAGGCAGCGAATGCATTAATGTCAGCTATAAATGGACTGGTTAAGAAAGAAATACTTCCCCTTAAGGCAGATAAAAGAGCTTTACTTGCAAAGATTGCCCAAGCCAGGGCAATCAAACAGGGTAATTATACGGATCAGTCCTATCGGGCATTGACCGCTGTAATAGGAGAAGCGCAAAAAACGGCGGATGATCCAAATGCATTGCAAAGTGCAGTAAATGCTCAGGAAGAAGCTTTGAGAAAAGCGGTCGCAAATCTAAAAGTAGACCCGGATAAAGAGGAATCCGCTATTATAAAAACGGCAACAGTTGCAGTAAAAGCCGAAAACATAGGAAAAAAAGAATTGAAGCTGAGCTGGAAGAAAACAGCAGGTGCAGACGGATATGTTATTTATCTGAAAAAAGGAAAGAGATGGAACCGGCTTGCAACAGTAAAAAAGAACAGAACTTATTATTACTATAAGAAAGGAAATCTGGGGACCGAATATACATTTGCTGTTAAAGCCTATAAGAAAACTGCCGGCAAGACGGTGTACAGCAAATGGAAAAGCAAGACAATAAAGGCAGTTCCCCAGGCGGTCTCCATCAAAGCCAAAGCATTCAAAGGAAAGGTGAGATTAAGCTGGAAAAAGGTTTCCGGGGTTACCGGATACCGTGTTTATCGAAAAAACAAAGGAACCTGGAGAAGAATTGCCATTGTAGATGACAAGACCTTTTATTTTTCAGATAAGAAGGCAGTAAAGGGTAAATCTTATACTTACAGGGTAAAACCATATGTTAAAGTAAAGGGCAGCAATATTTATGGCAGGTACAGCAAACCCGTCACAGTTAAGGCAAAGTAAAGATAACAGACTTTCAAGAATTGACGGTAGTGGGGATGATAATCCCCATTGCCGTTTGGGCAATAAGGAGAAATGCCCCGAGTTATGCCCTGTAGAATTTTTCGAAAAATGTATATAATAATTGACCAGATGGTCTGGTTCTGGTATAACTGAATTAAACCAGTTGTGCAGCTGGCACAGACAGCGGGTGCTATATAGGGGCGTATTTGCGCCAGGAGGCACTAATAGTCATAAAGAATGTTATGTCAAGGAGGGAAAATGTATCAGTTAATAATTGCGGATGATGAAAAAATTATCAGGGAAGGGTTAAAAAATGTCGTTGACTGGAAGACACTTGGATTCGATATTGCAGAGATATTTACCGACGGACAGGAAATCATTGAATATTTGGAGTATGCGGTACCGGATGTGATACTAACAGATATTAAGATGAGCCATATTTCCGGAATTGACATTGCAAAGCATGTATTTGACCACAAACTGCCCTGTAAAGTAGTGTTGGTCAGTGGTTACCAGGAATTCGAACTGGCATTGTCGGGAATAAAATATGGAGCGGAGGATTATCTCTTGAAACCGATAGACGTGGATAATCTCACCCAAACATTCCATAAGTTAAAAGAAGAATTAGATCAGAAACGTCAGCAGGATCTGAAGGCCCAGGAAGAAAAAGACCGTATGCAGGAAGCGATTCCCCTTCTGGAAGAACGTTTCTTTTCGGATCTAATATTAGGAGTGGCAGGCAGTGAGGATTATATTAAAAGCAGAATGTCTCTTTTATATCCACAAATGGATATGAATCACTGCCACTGTCTGCTTGCTGACATTTACATTAAAAATTATCAGGATTTTATGGAGAATATATGGCAGTATAATTACGATCAGTTTGAAATTAATATCCTGCATTTCCTGCAGATATGGCATAGGGAAATGTCTTTTCATTTAGTATTTAAATCCGCAGAGGTACTGGAAATATTCGGAATCCTGGTAAAGCAAACCGGTGAATCAGATCCCAGAGAGGTATGTCGGAGGGAAATGGATTCACTGGTACAGGAGCTGATGAGCAGTTTTAAATTTCAGGCTGATTATGAAATGAAACAGATTTATCCCAATATATTTGAAATAAACCACATTCAGGAAAGCCTGTTCAGCCAGGGCTATTCAGAAGAAAGTTTAAAGCAGCACCTGCAGGAGCAAAAAAAGCTGATTATGTCCAATATAAGTTTAGGAAATATGGTAACTGCCCAAAAGATTTTCCACAGTATCATGGAAGAACTCAGTACGGCACCCTCCATTTTCAGAAATAATTTTGTTATTGAAATTTTATCAACCATGAATGCGGTTATAAAGGAAGTAAACGTGAAATTATCCGATTCCCTCCGCAATTATTTTAACTATTCACTGGTGCTGTCTTTTCAGGGGACTGAAGAGATAAAGGCATATTGTGACCGCATTTTTGACCGAATCAAACTGGCAGAAGAGAAAAAAGAGTATTATGATACAACAGCTTTGATCAGTAAAGCCAAACGTTATATAATTGATAATCTGGACAAGGATATTTCCCAGGAAGAAACTGCTAACCAGCTTTTTATATGTTCTTCCTATTTAAGCCGTCTGTTTAAAAAGCAGACCGGAGAAAATTTTACGCAGTATGTGACGAAAATGAAGATGGAAAAAGCAGTTGAATTATTAAAAAATCCGCAATATAAAACATATCAGGTAAGTGAAGCCCTGGGGTATAAAACACCTAGATATTTTTCCAGGCTGTTTCGGATGCAGACGGGTATGAATCCAAGCGAATACCGGGGGAAAGTATTAAATATCGGGGGTGTGGCGGATTAAAATTAGCAGAACTTTGAACCTAAGCAGCGCTGTCACATTCCGCCCCATCCGGAATTTCACCCGCCCATTTAAATGCCTTTTGAGCCAGAACAACCGCTATAATTTCGTTTATAACAGCAGCGGCTGCAATGGTACCCTGTATAATTTTGGCTGAATCCGGTGCGGGTCCTTCCAGGGCAGCAACGGCAATTCCTGTAAATACCAGAGATACTCCGGAATGGGGAAGAAGGGTAAAGCCGAGATATTTGCGAATCACATCCGGCGCATGTGAAAGCCGGGCACCCAAATATGCACCGCTGTATTTGCCAACAGCTCTGGATAAAATATAGATTGCCGTAAATATGCCGGCACCCATAATCAAGTGGTAATCCAGAGGTGCCCCCAGATTCAGGATCACTGCAATCAAAGCAAATCCCAGAATCGGATTAAATTTCTTCATAATAACCTGCAGTTGTTCTTCCGGGATAATATTGGAAAATGCGGCGGAAAATGCCATACCAATCAGCATGAAATTCAAAACAGGTTCCGGCAGTATATAGGTATTAAATAAAAATCCGCAGATGGAAGCCAATAGTATAAAAGCACATAGTTCCAGGAGACAGAGGTTAGCGGAGGCTGTCTTTTTAAACAGGAAACCTGCGGGTATGCCGATCACTGCACCGATGATCACAGGAAGTACCGGAGTGAGGACGATCATATAAATGGGCATGGCAGATGCGGATACCTGTGCGGAAACCACAGATATAATTGTAAAAAAGATGACAACCCCGATAATATCATCAATTGCAGCAAGGGGGATCAAAGTCTTTGTTACAGGACCATTTGTATGGAATTCCCTGACGATGGACAGGGACGGGGCAGGTGCAGTTGCAAGAGCAATACTTCCCATAATGGCAGCAAGATAGAGCGGAATGCTAATAAAGTAAAAGATTGCTCCAAAAGTAAGGGTAACTACAGCAAAAGTTACCAGAGATTCGGCAATTGTCGTTACAATAATCTGATTGCCGGAACGTTTTATATTTTTCCAGATAATTTCTGTTCCAATCATCAGCCCCACTGCACACTCCAGTATATGATTGGAAGTCTGATACCACTTCATATCCAGAACAGATTGATTCAATAGCTGCAGGGCATGGGGGCCCAGGATCATACCTGCAATGAGCCAGCCCAAAATAGCAGGCAGTTTAATTTTAGAAACTAATTTGCCGGCAGCAAATGCCAGAACAATTGCTGCGGCCAGACGTAAAACAGCTAATATCATAGTCTTTCCTCCTGGGCAATGCCATATAAAATCATATCTACCGATTTTCTTACTTTTTCTTCATGAATCTTGATAAATTTATTTTCATTTTCCCAACCGTTTGAATCTTGAAAATATTGCTGGTGAAATATTTCCTGAACTGCAATGAAATAGGAACAGGCATCTTCAACGGATATTCCTTTGCGCAGGGTCAGTCCGGATAATGCGGATTCAAAGAGTCTGAGATTAAATTGATCGAGATCTTTCTTTAATACATCAATGTCCGCTTTTAAATGAGTTGGCGGCTGTATGACGGCATTGTAAAAAATACGTATAAATAAGGGATTCTCTGTAAAAAAACGAAGTCGGGCATCAAAATATTCCTCCAGTCTTAGATCAGACCGAATGGTTTCGGGACATTTCACTTTCAGATATTTCGTTAAAGCTTCAAAGCAGGTTTTTACGCAGCTGAGATACAACTCATCTTTATTTTTAAAATAGTGGTATACCAGCCCTTTGGATATACCGCTTTCTGCAAGTGCAGCATTCAGGGAAGCCTTATCATATCCGCATCTGCCAAATTCCCCTATAGCTGCATGCATTATTTTTTCACGGCTTTGTAATGTTTTTAGTTCTCTTTTCATGAAGGAATCCTCCAAATATTTAATAATTGACTGAGTGGTCTGTTTGTAGTATAGCAGAAGCAGACTGAGTGGTCAATTAGTAAATTACCAAATCAATGATATCCGAATTTTTTTGACTAAAAAGTACAGATATCTTAATTATCTCCTAATTGGATAAAAAAGAAGCCCAAAATAGTTTTAAATCTGATAAATTAAATACTAAACCCTTTTTATACTTCAATGCTATAATGACGAAGAAAAACGAAAAGGCAAAATATAAGCCTTACATAATCGTTATTTCCATATCTTATTTGAGATATAAAAAAGGAGGATTTTAAGATGAAAAGAAAGACAGTAATGAAAGCTCTGACTTGCGGAGCAGCAGCAGTGATGACAATGGGCGTTATGGCCGGATGCGGAACAAGAGGGGGAGAATCCGCGGCTACCGGTACTTCCCAGTCAGCTTCCGAAGATGCAGGAAGTACATCCGGCGAAGGGAAAAGTGACGCCAATGTAATGATCGGCTCTGCAATTTACAAATTTGATGATACCTTTATGACAGGTGTAAGAACTGCTATGACAGACCAGGCAAAGGCAGAGGGAGCAGAACTTGAATTGGTGGATTCACAAAATAAGCAGCCGACCCAGAATGAGCAGGTAGATACTTTTATTACAAAGGGTGTAACGGCACTTGCAATTAACCCGGTAGACCGTACTGCTGCGGGTCCGATTATAGAAAAAGCAAAAGCAAAGAGCCTTCCGATTGTATTTTTAAACCGTGAACCGGAAGAAGCGGATATGAAGAGCTACGATCAAGTATGGTATGTAGGCGCTAAGGCAGAACAGTCCGGTCAGCTTTCGGGAGAAATCATTGCCGACTATTTTAAAGCAAATCCGGATGCGGATAAAAACGGAGACGGAGTTATCCAGTATGTCATGCTTCAGGGAGAACCAGGACATCAGGATGCAACGCTTCGTACTGAATATTCCATTAAAGCCATTGAAGAAGCCGGGTTTAAAACAGAGAAACTGGCAGCAGATACTGCTATGTGGGACAAGGCAAAGGCAACGGATTTAATGAAAGCTTTTATCACCGGACAGGGTCTGGATAAAATCGAGGCAGTAATTTCCAATAATGATGATATGGCTCTGGGTGCGGTAGAGGCTCTAAAGGCAGAGGGTTACAATAAAGAAGACAAAGCAAAATACATCCCGGTGGTAGGCGTGGATGCTACAGCTCCGGCATTGGAAGCGATGAAAGATGGTTCCTTGTTAGGAACGGTATTAAATGACGCAGCTAATCAGGGAAAGGCTACCATTAATGTTGCAAAAGCAGCGGTGGAAGGCAAAGAAATTAATGAGCAGAATATAGGATACCCTGTGACCGACGGCAAATATGTTTGGATTGACTACGTAAAAGTAACTGCCGACAATTATCAGGAATATATGAAATAAAAGGATAGAAATCAGACTTGGGGTTGTTCATTGACAGGCTGTTAATGTAACAGCCCTTCTGATAGGAAGGAGCGGCAGCATGGGAGATATCGTATTAGAAATGAAAAATATTACGAAAGTATTCCCAGGGGTAAAGGCACTTGACCAGGTCAGCCTTACTGTGAAAAAAGGGAGTGTACATGCGTTGATGGGGGAAAATGGTGCCGGAAAATCAACGTTAATGAAATGCCTGTTCGGAATATATCATGAGGATGGCGGGGAAATTATCCTGGATGGAAAGCCCGAAAAAATCATGACTTCCAAGCAGGCTTTAGATTTGGGAGTTTCTATGATTCATCAGGAACTGCATCCAATTCGCTTCAGGCCTGTAATGGAGAACATCTGGCTTGGAAGATTTCCCAAAATGGGGATCGTTGTAGATCGAAAAAAAATGATTCAAAAGACAGAAGAGCTTTTCCGGGAGGTGGACCTGGATGTTGATCCCGAAGCATTGGCAGGATCCCTGTCCGCATCCAGTCTGCAGCTTGTTGAGATTGCAAAGGCTGTCAGCTATAATTCCAAGATTATTATTATGGACGAGCCAACGTCTTCCCTGACGGAAAATGAGACTCACCATTTGTTTAAGATAATACGGCAGCTTCAGGATAAAGGCTGTGCAATCATTTACATTTCTCATAAGATGGAGGAGATTCTGAAAATATCTGATGAAGTAACCATTATGAGAGACGGACAGTATGTGGGCACGTGGGATGCAAAAGATTTGACAACGGATATTATAATCAGCCGGATGGTGGGAAGGAACATGACCAACCGGTTTCCGCCAAAAGAGTATAAGCCTCTCGACGATGTGATACTGAAAGTGGAAAATTTATGTTCTCCGCTGCCCAAGTCTTTTCAAAATGTAAATTTTGAATTAAGAAAAGGTGAAATCCTTGGCATCGGTGGACTGGTAGGTGCCCAGAGGACGGAAGTTGTGGAAGCCATTTTTGGATTAAGGGAAATTGCGGAAGGAACCATTGCAAAAGACGGCAAAAAACTGGACATCAAATCCCCTCGGGATGCCATTAAAGAAAAGATTGCACTTCTGACGGAAGAACGAAGGGCAACCGGAATTTTCGGAATTTTGTCTGTTTTGGATAATACGGTAATTGCGAACCAGAAAAATTATGCCCGCATGGGCGTATTGAGACAGAGCCAGAGGGTAAGAGCCGCCCAGGAATCGAATACGGAGTTAAGGACGAAGACTCCCAACATGGAAGAAGCAATCCAGAACCTGTCCGGAGGTAATCAGCAGAAAGTACTGCTTGCCAGATGGCTGCTGACCGAACCGGATATATTAATCCTGGATGAGCCTACCAGGGGAATTGATGTAGGGGCAAAATATGAAATCTATACAATCATGCACAAGCTTGCGAGCCAGGGAAAATCCATTATTATGATTTCCTCGGAAATGCCGGAGCTGTTGGGAATGTCGGACCGCATCATGGTCATGTGTGAAGGCCGGGTAACCGGTATTTTAGAAACAGAAGAAGCAGACTCGGTAAGCGTCATGAATTGTGCTACGAAATTTATGAATTAGATATATAAACTAGATATTCTGAATCCTAAGACAAGGTTTAAGAAGTTCGATAGAGAGAGAGGTAATACATATGCAGAAATCAGGAAAGATGGTCGCGCGTAAGCCATTTGCCGTTTCATTTATTTCAG
>NZ_JAWYAJ010000475.1:7019-14074 GCF_034124845.1 Robinsoniella sp. | reverse complement strand
CTATAGGTCTTTCCCCAATTACAATATCCGATTCCCCATTTATAATCGGTCTTACCATCTTTTCAATATCTTCCCCACAATACTGATTATCTGCATCTGTATTTACAATAATATCAGCACCATTTCTAAGACAGGCATCCAGTCCGGCCATAAAGCCCTTTGCAAGACCTTTGTTTGTTTTAAAGTTTACAACGTAATGGACACCCCAGTTTTTTGCAACCTCTACCGTATTGTCCTGGCTTCCGTCATTTATGATCAGATACTCAATCTCATCGATGCCATCGATCTGTTTTGGCAAGTCATTCAGTGCTATTTCCAAGGTTTGTGCTTCATTATAACATGGAATCTGAATAATCAATTTCATAATTATTTATCAACCTTTCCTTCGTTCTCTCATTTTCTTCCAACCACCCAAAAAACGGATATCTGCAAAAACGGATATCCGTAATTCCTTGTCCTACATTAACTCACTATTTACTGTTTTACGTCCAATCGAATTATAAATTATTTTTGTGCCTTCAAATACATCTAAGGAGTAACAATTTCTCCCATCTAAAACGATAGGTTTTCTCATGAGTTGTTCGTATTTCTTAATATCAAAATTCTTTACTTCATCCCACTCGGTAAAAATAAAGCAGATATCTGCATCTTTTATAGTCTCTTCGATGCTTGAACAATAATCAACTTTCTTTGGATAGAGCTTTTTAAAATTCTCCGTACCAACCGGATCCCAGGCTTTTACGTTTGCACCGTCTTCTAAAAGGATCGGAACATTTACAAGCGAAGCTGCTTCACGCAGATCATCTGTTCCTGGCTTAAAGGTAAGCCCCAGCACAGCCACATTGAGATCTGAAAAGTCTTCGAAATATTTTTTTGCTTTTTTTACCAGCTTTAATTTCTGGTTTTCATTTACATCTATGGCTGCTCTGATTGTCTTTATTTCGTTGTCATTAAAACTTGCCAACCAGCTTAAGGCTTTTGTATCTTTTGGAAAACAAGATCCACCATAACCAATTCCAGAATTTAAGAATCTTTTGCCGATACGAGCATCATATCCCATACCTTTTGTAACATCTTCAATATTTGCACCTACGATTTCGCACAGATTCGCTATTTCGTTTACATAGGAGATCTTCAGTGCCAGGAAGTCATTGGATGCATATTTTATCATTTCGGCACTTCTTCTGTCTGTTACGATTACCGGTGCATCAAATTGCTCATACACTTTCTTTAATACTTCTCCTGCTTTTTCATCTTCCACACCAATCACAATGCGGGATGCATGAAGGGTATCCGGAACTGCCGTTCCCTGAGAAAGAAATTCAGGATTCGACGCTATATCCACTTTAACATCATGGACCAAACGCTCCCGCAGATAAGCTTCCACCTTATCATTGGTACCGATCGGCACGGTAGATTTTACTACAACTACACAGTCCCGCTCTACGGATTGTGCGATCTGTTTTACCACTTTAAAAACATAGGCTAAATTCGCAGAACCATCCTGCTTTTCCGGAGTTCCTACGCCAATAAAAATGGCCTCCGCATCTTTATATGCAGCGCCATAGTCCGTTGTAAACTGTAAATGACCCATGCTTTGCTGCATTAATTCATCCAGTCCTGGCTCATAGATAGGGGATATCCCCTTTTTCATTTTTTCCACTTTTTCTTCATCAATATCAACACAAGTTACATCGTGTCCTTTGCTCGCCAGGCAGACACCTGTGACAAGTCCGACATAACCAGTTCCTGCAACTGCTATTTTCATTTTATCTTCTCCGCATATTATTCAAATATAGTGTTTAAATTATATCATATGTTTTAAGATTTTACCACCCTGTATAAGGTTATTTTTTACATGTTTTTTGCTAATTTTGACATTCTAAGGTTTTTAGTTCATACTTTTATAATATTTTCTTCATATTTTATATCATAAAGAAATCAGAAAAGTACTGTTTTTCATACTTTTATAAGCGTATATGCTCCTCATAGAAAGAGCTATCAGTTCAAAGTTCTGATAGCTCTTGCCTGCATTTTATAGCTTTTACAAGATAAACCTATTTCACATAGAATGTATCCGTTATAAATTTCACCGAAATCTTATCTTCCATCTTCTCAAGGCAGTCAATCACATACTGGTTCATGCTATTCGACTTCTCTTTCTCAATCCGGTACTCCATGCTGGAGTTGTAATAGTTATCCTCAATCGGTGAATAGCCATCAAATCCGGCACATGCTACGTTTTCTACTTTTACTTTCATCAATGTCTTCAGAAGCATAATAAATGCATTGTCAATGATCTCTGCATCTTCATCCACGAGTGAGCTGTAGTTTAACGTATAGTCAAAGCTTCCTTTTGTATTAGTCACATTAGAGGTGGCAATTACTTTGGTATCACGGTTTTTATACTCGGTTATTACGCTGTTCAGCTGAACATATCTCCTTGAGTTGCTTAAGAATACATAATCCACCATCAGGGCTCCCGGTATATAATTTGTGGATATCACAACCGGATGATTTTCGTCTATATAAGCTTTGATTTTTTCTTCCTGAGCCTGTACATTCTTGCCTGGTCCAACTAAGAGAATTTTCTTTCCTGCTAACTGTTCTTCCAGTTTTGCCAGATCACTTATATCATTGCATTCTGCGTTCTGATATTGATTGTACAGATGTTCGATATACTTCTGATCGTATAATAATTTCTTTTCAAATTCAATGCTGTTCAGTATTTCATTTAAGGACTTCAGTGATAAGGTGTGCTTGTCCATTAAATATTTTACATAACTTGGATGACAGTTATTCGATGCTGACAGATAGAAGAAGAGATTATATCCCCATGGACTCTTTTCATAGATGTTCATGATGTTGATGTCAATAGCTTCTAACATCTGGCTGATATCGTAATTCTTTCCGCAGTTGGTATTCAGATACATGGAGAGCAATTCTATCGGCGCATTTCCGGCACTTTTACCCATCCCATAAAGTGTTGCATCTACAACTACCATACGGTCCGTATGCGCCTTCAGTACTTCCATACAGTTGGAATATGCCAGCTGGAAGTTGTTATGAGAATGATATCCCACACCGATTTCCGGTACGAGGTTGTGGTCTAATAATTCAAAATAATGCATCAGATGTTCCTGATGAAGCAGTCCATAGGTATCTACAATGGATACTGCATAGGGTTTTAATTCGTTTACAAGATCGATCAGATCCAGCATCTCTCTGTCCGAATAACTTGTAATGGAAACTGCCTGGGTAAATACCTGATAGCCCAGATCTTTCACCTGGCGGCAGAAAGCAATTGCTTCATGCATTAAATGTTTTTTAAAGATTACACGAATACCGTCCAGATAGCTGTCTTTACAAGGGGACAGGTTTTCAATGCCGCAGGTACCAAAATCGATCATACCAACTACCATAGCCTGTCTTCTGTCAAGGCCGCCAAAGATTTTTCCCACACAGTCGGTGTCCGGCATAATGGTACGATCAATATTAAACTTCTGTCTTTCATCTAAAAATCCGACTTCAATCATATCTACATTTGTGCTGACCAGTCTTTCAAATAAACTTACGATATTGTCGTGACCGAAATTCCAGTCATTGACATAACCACCGTCACGTAAAGTACAATCTAACAATTTTATATTATTCATTTTTATTCTCCTGTTCTTCAAAACTTATTGGTGTACCAACAAATTTTGATGTAAATTTCCATATAATCCAATATAAGTTACTGCATTCAGCACTTATTATACAGGTAAATTTGCATTTTGTGAAGTATTTTCGTTTCGGTAAGCCGAACACCCCTGCAGAGCGTTGTTATTTATTGTGTGCAAATCATTTACTTTTTGTGATTACAGCATTCACTCTGCTGCCAGATTTTATAAAAAGACTCTATTTACTGCCCAGTAACTTTAAACACATGCGCATAATCAATCTGCCTAACCCATTTTTTTTCATTGCATTTCCTACCCGGTATTCATCTGTATTCTTTATATCTTTCAGTTCCGCTGTACATTTCTTATACTTTTTACGAAGCTCTTCACACTGCTTTTTCGACTCTCCATACTTAAACTTCCAGTTCTTGATCTGAGTCCCCTGCCAAGGTACGGGATAATTTGCAATCCCGGCAAGAGTAGATTTGGGAATTGTAAATAATTCTTTAGGATTCATATCAAACTGGGTACACTGACACAGATCGATTACGGTTCCGCTGACCGGAGTCATTACCGCAAGTGGCGATAACAGTACAAATGGATATTTGGAATAGGTTGTTCTTCCATTCATCTCTACCGAGTACCTGCCTTTTAGCACACTCTCAATCTGCCTTGCCGGGTCTGCTTCAGTCTGAGTCTTACTATTTACCAATCCATCCATAATTTCTTTTATAACTTCATTCCCTTTAGCTGCACCGAATACTTTATCCGTAAAATGAGTTTCATCTAAGAAGCTGAAGAATGCCGGATAACTGCACATACAGTCAAATGGTCCATTAATTTTCATATTGGAGCCCAGATAAATTCCACCTTCTGCATAAATTCTTTTCAATGCAAAATATCCGGCTGCCAGTTTAAAATTCTTTTGTAAAAATGCCTGCTCTATCATCTGGTTTTCCTGCACATCGCAGTTTGCGGGGTTTAACACAACTACCTCCCCCTCTTCACGAAAGGCCTCCCTGGCCGCTTCTTGGGCCTGCTGGGTTGTGACTTCCTGTGAAAATCCATCCAGATAAATTCTCTTTGGCACTGCATGCTCTGTCAAACCTATATAGAAGGTAATTTCCTTATATTTGTCCGGATTTGCCAGATAGCATGGATTCTTTTCAATCATCGGTACAAGTGACTTGAAATATGAAAAGAACTCATCCCCAAAATACCACATTGCTTTGGATTTATCAATGGTCTTTTCTGCCATATTCATTACGATTTCATTACGATATTTCGGATCAATATTCTCGATTGCCATTTTTGCAGCTTTTACAAAATCTAAAATTTTTCTTTCTTTTGTGCGATGCACGGTGGAATCTTCACGGTCCATCCAGTAATAAACAGGTAATGGCTCATAAGCAACGTTGTTGGCTGCTGCGATCAAAACAGGAATATAGGCTACATCCTGGTAAATCATGTCTGCAGTTCCACCCGTTCTCTCCCAGAGTTCTTTTTTTACCAGAAGACTCCATAGCGTAAACGGTGTAATATCCAGAAGCATGCTCTCTTTGGTTACCGGACCCGGCAGTAATCCCAGCAGATATTTCCCGTTACCCCTTACCCGGTACGAGGCACCATAGATCAGTTCGCAATTTTCTTTTTGGGCACGTGCATACATGCGCTCCAGAGAATTCTCTATCATGTAGTCATCCGCATCACAGAATGCAAGATATGTACCTTTTGCTTCTTTTATTGCCAGATTTCTTGCAATTCCCTGTCCGTGGTTTTCTGTATGAAGTACCTGCATGATCTGCGGATACTTCTTTTTGTATTCATCCAGAATGACACCGGAACTATCGGTCGATCCATCATCAATTGCCACTACTTCTATTTCTTTCATTGTCTGGTTCACAGCAGAATCCAGACATCTTCTTAAGTATTTTTCCACATTATAAACCGGTATTATGATTGAAATCAGTACTTTTTTATCCATTCTCTTATCTCCCTTATTCTTTAGACTATAGTGCCTGTTAAAAAACCCCGCAAACAGACATCCTTTAAAAAAGCATGCCTGTTTGCAGGGTTCTATATACCAAAAAATCCTCTGATATCCTGGGCTGTATCCGCTGTAAACACGTGCGGATGCTCCTTAACATCTCCGTCAGTACGAAATCCAAAACCAAAAGTAACCGCCATAAAGTCAACCCCAGCTTCAAAAGCTCCCACTGCATCGGAAGTCGTGTCCCCTATCAGGATACCTTCTTTTGAAAGAGTAAGCCCCATAAGGGATTCGCAGCGCATAAGTACATCCTTTTTTGTCATTTTACTGGCAAAATCGGATCCGCAGATCACATCACAGTGTTCTGCTATATTGAAATGCTCTAATATCTCGATTGCATAATCTTCTCTTTTTAAAGTAGCAACCCCAATTTTATAGCCTTTTGCGTGGAGGGCTTTTAGTAAATCATAGATGCCTTCATACGCTTCTGCCAGAAACAGGTCGTGATTTTTATACCGGTCCCGGAAAATCTCCGTTGCCCGATCGGCCTCTTCTTCTGTTAATCCATACTGTTTCATCAGGGATTTCTTAATCGGCGGTCCAATGAAAGTGCGTTTTACTTCATTTTCCAGAGGCTTGTACCCCATCTTATCAATGGTATAGTCCACACTTTTTAATACGCCTGCGGAAGTGTCCAGCAGGGTTCCGTCCAGGTCGAATATTACTGCTTTATACATAAATACTCCTATCCTACGATTCCTTCTGCAACCATTAAGTCTTTTACCATTTCCAGATCCTTCGGTGTATCCACGGACACCGTTCTGCAGTCAACGTCCACAAATTTTACATTTTTGTGATGTTCGATGTAGCGGATCAGGTCGCATTCTTCTACCTTCTCCAGCATGCTCTGAGGTGTGGTTACAAAGAAATCCAGTGCCTCTTTTGTAAATGCACAGATTCCAACAAATTTCTTATAATCGAATTCCAGGCTTCCCTTTGGATATGGGAGCGGGCTTCTGGATGTATAGAGGCCGTCTCCTGCTTCGTTGGCTATCATTTTAATATTTGTAAAGTCGATGACTTCCGGTCCTGTCTTGATGGTGGTCATTGCGTTGGCAACAAAGAATTCAGGGGTATTTTTTGCCGTTTCCACTACTTTTTCAATTGCCTGTGCCTCAATTAGCGGTTCGTCTCCGCCGATGAACACATAGATATCTGCCGGAATCAGATCGGATACTTCATGAGTCCGCTCTGTAGGGTTTGTGTGCTTTTCACTTGTCATCAGCACCTTGAATCCGTATCCTGTGCAGACGTCATAGATCTCCTGATTATCGGTTGCCACATACACTTCATCGAAGTTTCTCACCTTGCTTACCTGCTGATATACCCACCAGATCATTGGCTTG
>NZ_JAWYAJ010000475.1:0-7009 GCF_034124845.1 Robinsoniella sp. | reverse complement strand
CTGCTTGATTTGTATCTTGATGGTATTACTCCTACTACTTTCATGCGTTCACGCCTCCTATTATGTCATCCAGGTTTACACGTTCAAACGCCTCCAGAGCTCCACCTCTGGTAGCATTGTAAATCTTGACATCTCTCTCATTTGCAAAATCATTTAATTTATTATATGCAAAAATTGCTTTCTGCCTGTAATATTCAGATACTTCTTCTTTGGTCAGATCCTGGGCCTTCAACCGGTTCTCAATCCGCTTTACATCCATCTGTTTCATATCATCACTCAGATAATCTTTGATAAAATGGCTGTCTTTTGCCAGACTGGAGGTACAGTCCACACCGATGAGATAGATCTCACTAAATCCCATATAGATCGCAAGCTCTATCATAAAGGACATAACCGTAGCACCGGAAGGAACATAATAAGAGAGAAAATTGTTGCTGATCTTATAGGGTTCTTTTGCCACGTTGTAGACATAGGTGCTGTCCTTCGGCCTTTTTTTCATATAGTGGTAAGCAGTCAGATTCACAAAGAAAGGCGCCTCCACATGTTCTGCAATCTCTTCTGAGAGATTTTTTGCAAACATCACATCAATCAGGCAGTGGTAGGTGGGGCGCCACTTCGTCTGGTCGAATATTTTGTAGACCATATTGCAGCCAATCGTCTTCTCATCTTTGATCAGATCCAGATCACTGCTGGTTAAGCTTGGACCATTACCTACCAGAAAACAGCGTTCCCCTTTATGTTTATCCTTATAGGACTTTAAACGCTTACTGTTTGCCAACAGACAGATACCTCTGCCGCGAAATACACCGGATAATCGAAAGTAACCTTCTTTTGTTTTCTTAAATACCAGTTTTATGAACTTTTTAATACGCCGAAAACCTTTTTTTATAACTTTAATTACCTTTCTCACGCGCCAGCCAATGCCGACTTTCAGTTTATCTGTGAATCCCATATAACACCTCACCGCCCTGCCGGAATACAGATATCCAGCACTTTTTTACTGGTATCCGGTCCATCCAGATAATTAAACTTCTGATTAAACGCCTGATACTTTTCATCCACCGTATAATTTTCAAACAGATCTGTTATGGCATCCGCAAGCTTACTCTCTTCCTGAATAATCGGTCCTGGAAGTTCATTTAAATCCAGGTAAAAACCACGGATCTGATTCATATACTCATCCAGATCATACATATAGAACAATACCGGTCTTTTCAGATTGGCAAAATCGAAGAATGCACTGGAATAGTCTGTAATAAGCATATCGCTGACCACATACAGTTCATTAATATCATTGTGTTCCGATACATCCACAATTCTCTCGGGATAGCGGTACTCTCCAGTAAATTTGTTCAAATGGTGAGTCCGGAATAAAATAACGTATTCCTCTCCCAGCTTTTCTACCAGGGCATCCAGATCCACATGCTGCTGATAGAGGTATCCCTGACCTTCCACATACTGGTTATCTCTCCAGGTGGGAACATAGAGAATCACCTTTTTATCTTTCCCAATATGAAACATTTCTTTTAAACGTTCCACATCCTGACTGGTGTGGGTGAAAAGGAAATCATTCCTGGGATATCCGGTTTCCAGAAGAATTCCTTCTTTGCCGAATTTAGAAATTCCAAAAGAAGTATCGAATTTTTCACTGGCAAATTTGGAAGGGGATAAAAAATAGTCCAGTTTCTTCACATGCTGCTTGTATTTATTATAGTTTTCCTTCAAAGTACGTTTTTTATCACTGTCAAATTCAATATCCAGTCCCAGTCTTTTTAAAGGCGTGCCATGCCATGTCTGGATGACAACCTGATCCTTTTTGGGATAGAGATAATTCGTAACCGAAGCATTGCAAACCCAGTATTTGGCCCTTGCATGATATTCATAATACTTTTTAGAACGTACCTTCGTAATAAAGGTATTTCTGTTTTCTTTTAAAAACTCAAAGTTCTTTGTATTCTTAAACACCCATACAAATTGAAAATCCTTGTATGCCTCATCCTTTAGCATAGCCTCATACAGCGCTCTTGGACTGTCTCCATACTGAGATCCAAAGAATCCGGTGAAGATAACCATATGGCTGTCCGTTGGAGTCTTAATACCATACCAGGTACCTTTCAGCCTCCGCATCAGATACACATATTTCCGGTAGAATTTTAACACCGCCGGATGATTATTGCTGCATTTTTTCAGAGTCCTTTTGATTTTCCCATGCAGTCTCCCTGCAAAACTTTTGTTCTTTGACATGCATTGCCTCCTTACTGCATAAATTCTTCATAAACTGGCAGTACTTCTTCTGCAGTTCCAAGCATTTTCACTTCCCCGTCATGAAGCCAGAGAATCCGGTCACACAAGGAACGAAGCGTATCATTATTATGAGATACAATTACCACAGTCCGGTCTTTTTCACTGATCAGTTCCTTCATCTTGCGGTAACTCTTCTTTTTAAATTTTGCATCACCCACACTTAAAACTTCATCAATCAACATAATATCGGTCTTTAAAATAGCGGTAATGGAAAACGCAAGCTTGGAATACATACCGCTTGAATAAGTCTTAACCGGCATGTTAATGAACTTGCCAAGACCTGCAAACTCTATGATATCCGGCATCTGTCTGCGCACTTCTTCTTCCGAGAATCCCAGGAGCATTCCGGAAAGCATAATATTTTCTTTACCGGACAGGCTCTTCTGGAAACCAACTCCAATAGACAGAAGGGATACGGAATGTCCATAGAGGTCAATGGTTCCGGAATCCGGGGAGAAAATTCCTGCGATAGCCCGGAGCATTGTGGATTTTCCGCTGCCGTTCTTACCTACAATCCCAAGAATTTCCCCTTCCCGCACCTGAAACGAAACATTTTTTACCGCCTCATGGACCTCCGTTTTTGTTTTCTTTAATTTAAAAAAGTTCTTTTTGATGGAATATGCATTTAAACATTTATATGAAATATTAAGACCTTCCACCTTAATCGCATTTTCAACACTCATCTATATCACCTTCACGTAACTGTTTTCATATTTGTAAATCACCCGTACACCTATGCAGGATAAAACGAATCCAACCACCAGCCACATTAACATAAATTTATGATGTGGGAACTGGGAATACAGCATCGTCCGTCTCAGAGAGTACATGATAAATGCAGCAGGGTTAAAATTAAGCAGCAGATTCTTAATCGGAACCGGAATCTGGCTCATGGAATCAATAGCGTAAAATACTCCGGACATGTAGAAGATCAATTTCAAAAATACCGTTAAAATATTCTGCAGGTCCTCAATAAACACTCCAAAATGGCATACAATTGCACTAATTCCGAATGTAAACAGACACAAAATCAGAATCAGCGGAAAAAAGTATAAAATCTTTATACTAAAAGGTACTCTCCAGATGACCATCATGATAATTACCAGGCCAAAAGATACCATCATTTTAAATCCGTTTACCAGCATATTTTTTAAAATCAGCATATACTTAGGTACATAAACTTTAGAAACTACCGCACTATTGCTTTTTACAACCCTCACACTGCTGATCACAACTTTGTTAAAGAAATTCCAGACAGAAAGGCCGATAAATACATAGATTGGGAAAAAATCTATTTTTTTATTGCTGAAAACAATCTGGGCAATAAAAGTATATACCATCATAAAAAGAAGCGGGTCTAAAATCCACCACAACCAGTTTAAATAGGAACTGGCAACTTCCGACTTCAGCTCTGATCTGGCTGCATACATGGTATATTGATAAAATTTTTTAATATCACTAATAAATCGTTTCATGAATTTCCGGCTCCTATTTCTTTAAATCCTGTTTTATCTGAGTAGTGGAAATCTCAGGGGTTCTGGGCAGGTATACCACATCGCAGTATTCTTTCAGGAAATCAAATTTTCCTTCCCAGTCATCTCCCATTACAAATGTATCCACTTTGAATTCTTGCACATCACTGACCTTCTGATCCCAGGAATTCTCAGGGATCACCAGATCTACATAACGGATTGACTCCAGCAGACGCTTTCTTTCACTATATGGAAAATAGCATTTTTTCTGTTTCTCATCCCAGTTAAATTCATCTGTAGACAATGCTACAATCAGGTAATCTCCAAGCGCTTTAGCTCTCTGAAGCAGATTCACGTGTCCATAGTGGAGTAAATCGTATGTTCCATAGGTAATAATTTTCTTCATCTTTATGCCCATTACATACCGCAGTTTAAACTGTGGCTTCCTTTCTATTTGTTTTCTTTCAGCGTTTCACTTCATCTAATGTAGTCTTACGATTTCCAAAACAATCCAGACATTCCAGATATTATATCATACAACATTTCCAGGTGCAACTACCGGTGAAAGGCTGATACAGGTTTCCAGTACAGCCCGGCTTGCATTTTCGCCGCTGTGCGGATTGTAAATTTCATTAAAATGCCTGTACTTTTCATCGTAGGGACACCCATCCAGAGCTTCCCGTATTGCACCGGACAATTCCCCTTCTGTTTTAATCAATTTGCCGGGCAGGGTATCGATATCAATATAGAAATCCCGCATTTCGTTTTTATACTGTTCAAAATCATACATATAATAAATGATCGGCCGTTTCAGGTTGGCATAATCAAAAAAGACACTGGAGTAATCCGTCATCAGCAAATCACTGACAATGTACAGATCATTAATATCTCCATATTCAGAAACATCGATTACAAATCCCTCATACTGTTTCAGATCAATGACATTCTTAATAAAGTAGTGGGTCCGAAACAAAATCACGCATTCATCCTGAAATTCTTCCTGCAAAACCGCAAAGTCCAGCCCTAAGCTGTAGGTACATCCAACACCTACTTCCTGCATGCTGTCACGCCAGGTAGGTGCATACAGGATCACTTTTTTCCCCTGGGGAATACCGAGCTTTTTCTTTACAGCCTCAGCCTGTTCCTCTGTATACTGATAGAGAAAATCATTTCGCGGATATCCTTTTTCTACAAATATATGGTCCTTTCCAAGCGCTTTCAGGTTAAAAGCAGAAGTAATCTTTTCCGTATAGAATGGCGAAGGAGAGATAATATAATCGTATTTCATCGCATCGTATTCATACTCCCGGTTCAGTTCCCGCTCCTCCTGTGCTCCGCCCTTATGCACCTTGACATCAAAGCCTAAGCGCTTAAGCGGTGTGCCATGCCAGCACTGGATATAGACCTGATCCTTTTTTTTCTGAATTTCATCCAGCATTCTGCTGTTCGTTACCCAGTACTTTGCCTGGGCAGCATAACGAAAGTACTTCTTGCTTCTATGGCGGATCACGATAGTATCTTCCCGTTCTGCCAATTCCCGGTAATTCTCCGGATCCTCAAAAGCCCATACCTTTTTATAATCATCATACCTGCCATCCCGGATCATCTCTTCATAGACAGCCTTTGGGCTGCAGCTGTAATTCCTGCCCTTGTACGATTCAAATAATATTAATTTTTCCTGGGTTGCATAACGCCTTTCATACTCCAGTTTATTACGCGTCCTCCGATAAAAACTGCGCAGTCTTACACAGCCTTCCCGCACAACCGGATTGGCACTTAGCATCTTCAGTATTTCTTTTTTCATGGGTTACATACTCCTATTTGCTGATACCTGCAAACTCCAACAACCTTTGACAGTTGCCCCCGCCTTTATAATGATTTACCTTATCATTAATTTTCCGGCGTTTTTCTTTATAGCTGTCTTTACCCTCAATACAATTTTCCAAAAATCCATAGAAGCCTTCCTGGTTTTCAATAATCTCTCCCGGCATATAGTCCAGAGGATTGTCCACAACAAAACCTCTGTGGCTTCCGTACTCTTTCATATCCTCTATGATAAAAGCTTCCGGTTTATCCAGAAGTAAATAATCAAAATAAACCGATGAATAATCGGTAATTAAAGCATCCGTATCTTTTAACAGACGATATAAACGGACTCTTTTCTGATCCAGATAAGCCCCGGTCAAAATTTTAATATGGCTCATATCTTTAACCGCCAGGGCTTCCAGATTCTGTGCCGGATGCAGTTTGATCAGAAGAAGGCTGTTATGTGCCTCCATGTAAGCATTCAATTTCGTAAAACTCTCTGCCGTATGGAACAGTGGAATCCCTGCATTTTTCATAAAATCCTCACTGGAATCCATAATCAGTTTATCATGTGAAATGCGGTAAGTAGGCATCCATACAAACACCTTGTTATAATCTTCTTTTACAAGACCCAGCTTGTGGAATTCATCTTTTTTAGAAAACAGATCATCATTTCTGGGATGACCGGCAATGATTACCTGATTCAGTTTGCAGTTAAAAGCCTCCGCCATAATCGGACGGAACATTTCACTTGGCGCCGTGAGATAAGTAAAAAAATCATAGTGATAATCCCCAAGCTTGTCCTCTAACATATGATTGATTTTTTTTAAGGGAGTTCCATGCCAGTAATCTATGGATACCTGATCTTTGGTTGGCATAATTGCCAGAATTTCCCCATGGTAAAAAATAAACCCTGCGGTCATAATTTCTTTTAAGCTTCCCGCCAGATTCACAAACCGTACATTTTTTCTCACCAGTTTCTGATAATTCTGGGGTTTTCCAACCGCACAGACTATATCATATTTTTCATAAAATTTATGACTCATCAGATAGCCAAACAGCGTTTCGCTGTTATCGTAAAGTTCTCCTTTACAGAAGATCAGAATTTTTCTTTTATTTTTGGGAATTATTTTATTCACTGCCGATAATACGGATCCTCCGGCAAAATATATTTTCCTCTTTACTTTTCCTTTAACCATAAACGCTCCTATTTTGTCTTTCTCAGAATAACTTCATAGAATTTTTTCCGGAATCCATTGGGCAAAATGCAGATGAGAACCTGCCCCCCTGCGGAAACCAGAAAATCCAGCCAGGTAGAAATTCCAGCCTTTTTTAAATACCACCGGAACTTCACTGCCAGTTTTGCATAATCCATACCTCCCCGCCTTGCAAACATGCTCTCTCCGGTACGCACATATACCAGGGGC
>NZ_JAWYAJ010000474.1:0-3328 GCF_034124845.1 Robinsoniella sp. | reverse complement strand
CTGTGATCCAGGGCATATTGTCTGCCTTCTGCTGCCCAGAGAAGCCCCCGTTCCATCAATACCTGGGCAGTGGGGAATTTGTCAAATACATCATCGTGGTGCCCCAGAGAGTTATAAAATACTCTTCCATTTCCCCAGAATTTTGTCCAGACTACGGGCATATCCACACATTTATTAGAGCTGTGATAATAATCTACAACGGGAAAACGGGTTGTAGCAAGCACCTCTACGGCGGGATCTACATGGAGATAATACTGCTCGCTGCAAACATGGAAATCCGATAATCCTTCTACAATGGGGCTTGATCCAAACTTAATGTTTACCTCATAATCCACACCATCTCCCCCCGGATGGCTGACCCATTGTCCGCCAGTCATAAATTGCCATTCCACATCATTTCGGAATGAATCGCACATACCGCCGTGGCATCCTGCAAGCCCTACTCCGGCTCCCACTGCTTTCACAATATTTTCCCGGTATTCCGGCTTGATCTCGCCCATGGTCCAGCAGGGAATAATCAAATCCAGCCCCATCAGCATATCCAGATCTGCTAAAACCTCCTGGGTACCGGAAATAGTGCATGTATACCCATGTTTTTCTAATATTTTGCCAAACCTCTGTGCTACCTTCTCCGGCTCATGTCCGTCCCAGCCACCCTGAAAAATAAGTACTTTTTTATTTGTTTTCATCTTAAATCTCCTCTCTGTTTTTCACCATTTAATTTAATTGCATTATAGCAGTAATCCATTTATAATGATTGTCATATTACATTATTTTGTAGCCAAAAATTGCTTGCGTGTTTGAAATTTGCTTTCTGACTGCTATGCGTTACACTTTGTGAAAATGCCTGAGGTGAGATATGAATCCATTTTATGAAAAGAAATTTGAAAAACCCCATATTAATACTATTCAAAACCTCAATTTTCCTGCTCATCTGCATGATGCCGTGGAAATTATTTACGTAAAAAGCGGCAGCATACAGGTAACGATCCAGGATCATTCCCTGGAAATGACAAAAGGAGAATTAGCGGTTGTTTTCCCGGAAACGGTACATGCCTACCGTACCGCAGAGCCAAAAGAGTGTGATGTCATTCTCTTTATTTTTGATGAGAACATGTTTGGTCCGTTTCACAACCAGTTGAAGAGAAGCCATCCTTTGAATCCTTATCTGGAAGCCCATCAGGTACACAACGATATCTTATATGCCTTAGACAGATTAGAGGCATCTTCAAATGAAGATGCCTCCGAGTTTTTACAGGGAGCCTGGATTCAGGTTATCCTTGCTCATGTACTGCCTTTATTTCATTTAGAAAAAAATGCCCGTCCCGATAATCCGGATCTGACTTATCGTCTGGTTCAGTATATTTCACTGCATTTTCAAGAGCCCATGTCTCTGGATACCCTTGCCCGGGAAATGAATGTGAGCAAATATTACCTCTCCCATGTATTTTCCAAAAAGCTTAAGATGGGATTTCATGAATACTTAAATAATATTCGCCTGGATTACGCTCAGTATCTGACCCGTTCTACCAACCACAATTTTACCAGAATCTGGATGGATGCGGGATTTGAAAGCCAGCGGACTTTTAACCGGGTCTTCAAAGAGAAGTATGGTTCCAGCCCTAAGGAATACCGTCTGAAATAGCTTCTGCAACCTGATTATTTCCGCTCCACAATTACTCTTATTTTTTTCGAAATCTTATTGCAAGTCACGGTTATATTGCAGCTTCCCGCTTTCTTTGCCGTTATAACTCCTTTTTTACCGACTTTAGCTATTTTGCTGTTGGAAGAACGAAAATGAATTTTATCGGCTGAAGTAACCGGCTTTCTAACCACATCTATCTTCTGCTTCTTGTTTACTTTTAAGATAATTTTCTTCGGCACCCTGATTTTAGTTGTTTTTACCGGGGCCTTTTGAACAGTCAGTATGCAGCTGGCCTTTGCACCGCTCTTCATGAAAACTGTAATCTTTGTTTTTCCAGCTTTTATGCCCTTGATTCGTCCTTTTCGGTTGACACTGGCTATCTTCTTTTTGCTGGAAGTAAATTTCACAATCTTGTCCGTTTTGATCTTCCTGCTTACGGTTATGGCTTTTGTGGTTTTTCCTTCCTGAAGCTTAGCATTTTTTGCCGTCAGAGTAACCTTGGGCGTTTTTACCGTTACCTTCACAGAAGCAGTCCCTTTTCCAGATGTGGATACGGTAATGGTTGCCGTTCCCTTTTTGATTCCTTTGATGACTCCCCCGGAAGTTACAACTGCTACTCTGGTATTGCTTGATTGGTATCCTGTGACAGCGCCTGCTGCAGCATTGGCGTTGACAGAAGTTTTCACCGTCTGTGTCGCATATAAGGAATATTCTTTCTTTGCAAAGGATACTTCTGGATGTGGCTTTTGTGGCTGTTGTGGCTGCTGCACCGTAATTTCTCTCCACCGGGCATACAGATCCATACTGCTGTATACGACTGTTTCTTCTGTTACTTTTGTTCCTCCCGTTTGGGCGGTAAACCAGCCCAGGAATTCGTACCCTTCTCTTGTGGTTTCAGGCAGATTTCCGATTGCTTCTCCCGCTAACACCTCTTTGCTGGCAGGATTTGGGACAGCGCCTCCATTGCCATGGAAGGTCACCTGACAGGTAACTGCCGGTATCTTAAGTCCTGCAACAACTACTGTATATGGCATTACCGCTTTTTCCAGAATCGTATTTGTTCCTTTTCTCTTTGTTACTTCCATCAATACGGTTACTGTCTGATCTGCATCCTCCCTGGCAACCGTCCCATCCAGAGCGATAATGTCCGGATTACTGGATGCGATGATGCGCGGGCTGTAAGCACCTGGCATTTCACTAACAGGCAGATGGGTATCCGTCAATTCCAGCCTTTCGGGGATTCCCAGATAACTGACTACATCCCTGGCTGTTTCGTTGACATATGGCTGTGGCTTCCCAAGCCTGTATAGCTCTGCCTCTTTTATGTTAATCCCTGCTGTGGGATTCACCTTGAAAATAACCCTGACCTTAGATGCCGTCACATCCTGTCCCAGGTCTATGGTTAATTTTTCTCCAACGATTCCTGACGCCTCATCCCGTGCCGACATGAGGGATTCATATGCCCCATTCTTAAAAGCCTGAATCTCATATCCTTTGATCTGGGCTGTCAGCGTCTCGCCGGTAATCGGTCCAAGTCCTTCTTTGATCACCAATGTGTTAAAGGTCTTCTCTCCAGTCAATGAAATTTCTATTGGAACCTCTTCAACGCCCCTTTTTGTGGCTAATCTGGAATCCAATGCATCGTCACCGTCTAGCATTTTTTCTGGTCCAAAGCCTGGGTGG
>NZ_JAWYAJ010000473.1:0-1678 GCF_034124845.1 Robinsoniella sp. | reverse complement strand
CATTTACTGCGCATACCGTGAGAAAGTGATTCAGGAGTGCAAAAATCCCATCGCGCAAGCGATTATAAATGGATTTTTGCAGTAACAGGGCTGCTTGTCTGAACTGTTACATTTTTTCTGGTTCCATCTCATGAAGTGCATGTTCTGGAATCAGAAAACGGTTCAAGCAGCCATGTGGTTCAATATTAGAAATTTCAAACAGATTCTTTCTTTCATACATGATTTCCAACATACGCCGTATGCTATACAGACCAACTCTCGTTCCATCTTTTTCTATTTCCACATGTTCTGCCTGGAACTTCTCTAAAAATTCTTTTGAATATCCATCTCCATCATCTTCTATTTCAATGGAAAGCATTTTCTCACCATTTATTTTCACACAGCCAGCCTTGACAAGAATCGTAAGACTGGTATCCAAAGAAACAGCATATTTATATTCATTCTCAACAACCGTATGAATCAGCATCTGTGGAATATTCCAATTTTCCACCTCTGGAGCAATATCCATAAAATAAAATACACAGCCCGGATATTTCAGTTCCTGCATTTCAAAATAATTCTCAACATGGCGGACTTCTTCCACTAGCGGAACCGTATGTAGTCCTGATTTAAACATATAGCGAATATTTTTCGTCAGTGCATCAATATAAATTTTTATGTGTTCGTTTTTCTTTTGCATGCTTAAACTCGATATTGTGGTCATAGCATTTAAAAAGAAATGAGGACGTATCTGTAATCGTATCGCACGAAGTTCCGTCTCCTGAAGAACTATCTGTTTTTCGTAACTTTGTATCTTCAGTCCTACAACTTCGTCCATCAAATGATTAAATGTATTTTTCAATATTACAAATTCATTTGTCTCGAATTCTTCCCGGATACGATGTTTGTAGTCACCAGCCCGAATCATTTCCATGCTTTGCTGCATATGTTTCATCGGAATCAAAATATTTTTTCTCAGATATTTTACAAGGATCATTACAACAACAAGAGTAATGTTAATAATTACAAAAAATATAATCATCGTTCCTTTGATCTGTCCCAAAAATCCCCGGCTGTTCATATAACAATGTACAATCAGATTGCCATCGGCAAGCTCAACCTTTTGATCATTGTAATTCTTATTCTGCATGAATTTTTCAATTTTTTGTCCAATTTGTAATTGCTCATTGGACTCACCATAATATCCATACAACTGATTCTCTTTATCGGTCATAAGAATTGTCATATTCTCCAGACTGCTCTTACCGGCTGTATCCATAAAGTTATCCACTGCCATGAACACACCTGCCGCTTTTCCATTCCACACATACATTTTATAAAGGAAAGGCGTCCCCTCTAAGATTTTAATGCTCCAGAATGCCTTCATATGCCCCTGGGCTGCACAATCCATTGCAAAATCCCTTATGGTTTCTTTTTGAGACCAGGTAATATTGTTCTTGTAACTATCTATGCAGTTCTGATACGCAGACTCCGCTATCACAATCATATCTACATTATTATTATTCGTTATAGATTCCTGTAAAAGATTTGACAAATCAATACCTGCTTCATACCGATCCGACTCGCTTTCACTTTGCAGCATATCGTATTTTGTATTCTTATAAATCAGACGCTGCAACAGCATATTTGCATCTTCAATCTTATTATTCAGTTCATTTCCATATACGTGAAGAAAATT
>NZ_JAWYAJ010000472.1:0-3437 GCF_034124845.1 Robinsoniella sp. | reverse complement strand
CAGTACCTGAACCTGTCTTTAACCGTGGCATACAGCACCCCGTTTAAAGGTCTGGAACATTTGCCCAGCATGTATATTAATATGGAGAACTCTCTGCTCCAGAAAATACGTTATGGACACTCCAGCATTATCAGTCCGCAAATGATGGATGACTTGAATTCCGATATTTTCTTTTTTCCAAAGCAATTATCGGAACGCTTATCTTCCGCTGTATTAAATGGAAAAACAGAACAGGCTTTGGAAACCTACCAGAAAATTTCCCAACAGCTCTTTTCCTATGACTATAATGAGATCATGTCTTCCAGCATAAGGCTCATTTATGACTTATATTTTCAGATATCCGATAAGTACCCTGTTTTAAAAGAAGACTGCATGACGCTGCTAAAGGATTGTCTGGTTGACTTGAAAAACGTGGAAATCGCCTCTGATATCAGCCGGCTCATGGATACTCTGCTTAAATCTTTATGCAGCAAAATAGAGTTTCTACATAATAATCCATTCAGCCAGAACACCGATATCGTAACCCAGCGCATATGCCAGATCGTAGACCGGGAATTTTCCAATCCTTCCTTATGCCTGAGTTCCATATCGGAAGAAATTGGGCTTTCCCCCAATTATATCGGGCAGATTTTTAAATCCGCCATGCAGAAATCCGTTGCCCAGTATATCACGGATCTTCGTATGGAAATGCTGGCCCACTATCTGAATGAGACAAAGCTTCCATTAAATAAGATCCTGGAGAAAATCGGCATGGAGAAAAATAATTACTTTTATACCCGCTTTAAGAAGTACTTTAAGGTATCTCTGGGGGAATACCGCATGAATACGCACATGCGGAGTGAGGAATAACAAAAGAAAGACTGTCCCGGGGGGCATATCATCCCGGAGACAGTCTTTTTACTATAATTTATTATATAATTATTTTGTTATTCAATATTCATCGACTGTGGCCTGCGCAGCACGACCGGAATAAATCCCGTATTTCTGCCAGATGTCCCACATTCTTTCATACCGTTCTAATGCCATGCCTGTATACACACAGTTGGAGGTAGAGAAGATGTAACCTCTGCCTGCCTCCATTCCCTCCCTCAGTGATCTTCGTACTTCAGCGCCGCATTCCTCATCCGTTCCAGTTTGCAGCAGACCACAGTTTACATTTCCGATGAGCGCAATGTTGTTACCCACGATCTTTCTGGCTTCTGCCAGGTTTACGCCCCCCTGGGGATCCAGGGAATGAACCGCATTTGGTTTGCAGCCGGCAATCTGTTTTAAAATGGGCATTACATTCCCGTCTGTATGTTTGATGGAATAATACCCCATTTTCCTGTATTCGCTGATGATTTCTTTTAGATAAGGAACGACTAACTCATCAAATTGTTCCGGAGAAAAAAATGGATTGGTATTAAAACAATAATCGGAGCAGAGGGTAAAGCCATCCAATAGATGTCCCTTACGATCCAGCTTATCTGCAAAAGCAGCATGTTCCTCTACTCTTCTTTTGGATATTTCATTTAGTTTATCAGGCTCCTCCAGCATCTGCACTGCAAAATCTGTCATGGTATCCCCATCCGGTATTGCCCAGGTAGGATCTCCATGCATCATGAGATAATATTCATCTCCTGACTTTTCCCGTATCGTTTCCAATATCCACTGGATATTATCAAGGCCCCCCGGATTGGAGTGTACAAAGATAGCACTGTGGTCATATCTCTTTGCTGTGTCAATGTAAATATCCGCAATCTCCTGAATATGAAGTTTCTGTTCCGTGTAACTCATCTGATTCCACTGTTCATGGAACCTATGGCTTGGATGTACCTTGCCAAGTGCCTCCATAGTAAGGAAAAATACCAGTTCAAAATGGGGGACTCTTCCCCCGATCTCTTCGCACTGTAAAGTCTTTATAAATCGTTCTCGATGTGTCATATTGATACCTCTCTGTCCTCTTTCTCTCTGTCTTCCTTTTTCTATCTATTCCGCTCTGAATACTGCAGCGTTTTCTTTTTGTTCCCTGCAATGTTCCCGGTATGCCTGGGGAGTCACACCGATTTTTTTTCGAAAATATGTATAAAAATAGTTGGTGCTAACAAATCCACATTTTTCTGCAAGATCTTTTGCTGCACGCTCTGTATCCTCCAATTCCTTTAATACCCACTTCAGTCGCTCGCCATTAATATAATCCGCCACCGACATGCCCACATCTTTTTTAAAGAGCCTTCCAAGATAGTTAGGGGAAACACTGAATTCATCCCCCAGCTGTTCCAGCGTAAGATTTGGATCTGTAAAGTTTTCTTCTATATATTTTTTTACCTCATCCAGCTTTCCCATGACCCCTTTTTTAATTGCTGCTTTTTCCTGTTTTTCACGTATCTTTTCAAAAAGCTCTAAAAACAGGCCATCCACTTCAGAAGCCTTTTCACACGCTGCCAGCCGGACTAAAAATTCATTTGCATCGTTCTCATAAAACGAAAATTCATTCACACTGCGGACAACCGTTATTCCCAGCCAGATAATGGCGTTCATGTATTCCATCATACTGCATTTTTTTAGTTTATCTGTAAAGTTTTGGTACACTTCCCAAACATCCTGTCCGGAACGAACTGCCCTTGGAAGACTGCCCGCCTCCAGCTGTTGGAACTCCGCCTGTTCTCCATGTTCCCTCTGAATCTGTTCATATGTAAAATACGTGTTCGGCGGGTAAAAGAAGCTTTCCTGCATAACCATTTTCAGATTGCTGTTCACTTCCGGAATTTTTTCCAGGTTTACATTTTGTTCCGATCCCGTTAGTGAGAAATCCCATTTAATAAAAACTTTCACATTTTCACAGAACTCCTGGAAGCATTCTCTGATTTTCTCCTGGGTTCCGTCTTCCCGGGTTGTTTCCAGCAGGAACGTCAGGGTGTGATCCCGGTTAATCAGTCCCATCACCTGAAAATATTTCCCATAAGTCTCTTCAAATATATTCTGGAAACCATATTTGATATCGTAGGTACCTGTTTTACCATATACTTCCCGAAACTCTTTATACCCTTCCAACTGTAAAATCAGAACAGCATACTTTTGATTTTCAACTGGTGAAAAACCAAAGTTCTCCATCTGCTGCCGAAGTTGATTTTTACCAAAGAGTTTTCTGTTGTGGAGAAAATCGCTGAGAAACCCCTCCCGAAGCAGATAAAGGTCGGAACGCTTTGTGGACAGCGCATACTTTTTTTCCAGTTTTCGATGTATTTTTAGAATGGAAACGGAATTTGCCAAAGCAATTACTACTACCGCAAGTACAATGGTCAGTGTAATTCCCACAATCCAGCCCCGCAGTTCCTGCAGAACATGGAACATAGAATTCCATCTGGTAATTTTGACATAATTCCATTCGCTTTTACTTGAATACAGATAGGAGAAAAAATATTTTTCGCAATATACCGCAGATTCCTGATACTAAA
>NZ_JAWYAJ010000471.1:2592-14635 GCF_034124845.1 Robinsoniella sp. | reverse complement strand
CACCTACTGCGCTGGAAGTAAATCCTCCCATGAAAATCCCGATAAACCCATCCGATTCTATTGCTTTCTTAACTCCGTTCCACAATACGTTGCCCCATCCCAGAAGCGGAACGCTTGCACCGGCTCCTGCAAATTCCTGGAAAGGTCCGTAGAGCCCCACCGCTCCCAGTACCGCTCCCAGGCACACCAGAATAACCATGATGCGTCCCGGCATCAGTTTTGTTTTTTCCATCAGGATCTGTACCAATGCACAGATCAGTCCGCCCACCCAAAAAGCATTAATATATTCCATAACTATCTCCTTTGCTGACTAGCAATGTTCTATTACCACACCGTGTGCAACTCCCGGCACACTCTGTCCTTCATTAAAACTGGTAGGGGAAAGTAACGCTCCGGTAGGTACAAAAAGTACTCTTTTCCAGGCTCCCTTTTCTACACTTGGCAGAATTTTTGCTGCCAAAGTGACCGCTGAACATCCACATCCGCTGCCCCCGGCATGGGTATCCTGTTTGTCCCTGTCGTAGATTTCAATCCCACAGTCCATATGCACTTTGCTGATATCAAACCCTTTTTCTTTTAACAAATCAATCAGGATCGTCTGTCCCACATATCCAAGATCCCCTGTTATGATTTTGTCATAATCCTCCGGCTGACGGTTAAAATCCATCAGGTTCTGGTAAATCGTATCACAGGCTGCGGGTGCCATACATGCTCCCATATTCAATGAATCTTTTACCCCGTAATCTACAATCTTACCAGGGGTTACGCCTGTAATTCTGGCATGCCCTCCCTTTTTAGCCAATATAAATGCACCGCTTCCGGTTACGGTCCAGGTGGCTGCCAGGGGGCGCTGATTACCATATTCCAGTGGAAAGCGGAACTGCTTCTCCGCACTACCAAAATGGCTGGATGTAACCGCCATTACATAATCGGCATAATCGGCACTGATTGTCATTGCTCCAAGGGTCAGTGCTTCCCCGCAGGTGGAACAGGCTCCATACAATCCAAACATTGGGATATTAAAATTCATAACACCAAAGGAGGATGCAATCAACTGCCCCAAAAGGTCACCGCAAAAAACATACCGCATCTGTGCAGGAAGCAGTTTAGCCTTTCCAAGAGCCAGCTGGCAGGCTTCTCTTTGCAGTGTACTCTCCGCTTCTTCCCAGGTGTTTTCACCAAAGTTTGCATCTTCTCCAATTAGATCAAATAATTTTCCAAGAGGACCTTCTCCCTCTTTTTTTCCTACAATTGACGCTGCGCTTATGATATGGGCAGATCTGTCAAACTGAATGCTTTGCTGTCCTGCTGACTGAGTCATCCTACCACCCCCGTTATTCTTAGAATATAATAAATAAGTCCCAATGCCCAGCTGGTAAATACCCCGTATAAAATTACGGGACCGGCAATGGTAAAGATTTTACAGCCGATACCGAAAACCTGACCTTCTTTTTGGTATTCAATTGCCGGTGCTGCTACTGAATTTGCAAATCCGGTAATGGGAACTTACGTTCCGGCGCCTCCGAATTTGGCTATTTTCGGATAAATATTAAATCCCGTCAGAATAACGCTGATCAAAACCAGAAGCATAGAACACCAGCTGCCTGACGTTTCTTTATCCAATCCCATATTAGCAGCGTAGTTCAGTATAAACTGTCCGATAACACAGATGATACCTCCTACCAAAAATGCTTTCGCCATATTCGCCCAGAGATTATGGGTGGGTGTTACTTTCTTGACGTAATCATTATACTGTTGATCTTTTCTCTCTTTTAAAACATCCGCCATTTTAATACTTCCTTTCATCATACTGCACAAAATATTGTTATTACGCAGCAGTTCAGACAATTTTGAACTGTTCGTTTACCACCTCATGTAGAATTGCAGAAGACTGGTCAGAGTTTTGCCCAGTGCGATTGTAATCATAATGAAGCTTACTCCCTTTACCAGACCAATACGCCTAAAAAATATAGGAAATATATTAACTACCTCTGCAAGAGCTAAAATCCAACCTCCTACGAACAGTCCGGAACATATACCAATGATGGCAAGTCCAAAACCGCCAAGTGGACTGCTCACATTATAAACAGTCAGCAGATTGCCAAATAATCCGCCAAATAAAATGCAGGTTTCAAAGATACGGATATGTTTGCCCGTATGGGTTACCCCTATCAGTCTGTTTATAATTCCAAGTCCTGCAATCAGTGCAATGACACCTCCTGCTATGACAAATCCGGAGCTAAAAGCTATGAGGGATAATATTAAATGTATAAACATACTTTACCTCCTGGAATTAGAAAGCATGCCTGCGTTACTGCCTCACATGCATCTTCCTATTGTTTCATTTTCTTTTCATTTTTCGGTTCACGGTTGCTGGATTCAATCAGTGCCTTATTAATATCGTCCTCATAGGTACGCATCTGCACTTCCATCGGTGTTGGATCAGCAGTAAGTTTTTTACCGGCAAAGTGGTTGAAGAATATAATGATTCCAAGCCCAAGTCCGATGGAATATGAGATTTCCAGTATGGTAAACCCATCCGATACGGTTCCGGTAAACTGTTCGTAAAGCTGTGCAAATAATTTGGTGATACTGACATCATTATTAAATGTCATAATGGAAAAACCTGCACCGAAAAAAGACATGAAACATACAAATATAGTCTTCAGCCAGCTGAATGCCTGACTGGGCTGTTTGGCTTTTTCATAGGTAATGATAAAATCTGACTCCCCAATATTGTTTACCTCAAGGCTGGGATAAACCGCATGGATCTGGGTTATAATTTCCATTACAGACATGACATGGCGCCCTGGCTTATTGCCGGTAGGATTATCCAGTTTCAAGGTTTTTATTTTATTTTCAATAGCCTTGTTACTGCATTCTAACTGGGCGATATCCTTTAAAAATACACAATCATCATGCACCTGGACATTTTGATCGATCTTTAAATAAAGCGTATCATTTGTCATATCATTTCCTCATTCTCTTTCATCTGAAATGTATTGACAAGGGTTCCTTTCATCTGGCCATCATGATTATTCAGATAGGTCATATAATAAAAGATTCCTACAATTGCTGCCACGATCATGAAAAGCGCAAATCCCTTCGCAATCTTTTTATACATTTTTATCACTTCCTTTTTCCATCATTTTTGTTTATTATTTGAATTTTGGCAAAAAATATACGGGGAATTATGATATCTTTCCCCGCATCTTTTTCAATATTTTCTTTTCAAGCCTGGAAACCTGCACCTGGGTCATTCCCATGGCCGCCGCAACCTGTACCTGAGTCTTGTCTCCAAAGTAACGGAGATAGATCAGCGAACGCTCCTGAGCGTCCAAGGAATCCAGCAGTTCTTCCAGCACAATATGATTAAGCAGCTCCTCGTTTTTATTCTCCTTTTCCTCTAATTTATCCATCAGCAATATGGCGCTGCCATCTCCCTGATAAATTGTTTTATGCAATGATTCCACTTCGGCAGATGATTCCATCGCCAGAACAATATCTTCTTTTGCCGCGCCGATCTCGGCTGAGATTTCTTCTAATGTGGGTTCTCTGCCCATCTTTTTTTCCAGGGCTTCCCTGGTTGCATAAGCCTTATATGCAGTTTCTTTTAAGGAACGGCTCACTTTAATCATACCGTCATCCCGTAAAAATCTTTTTATTTCACCTGTAATCATGGGTACCGCATAAGTGGAGAACTTTACATCAAACGACATGTCAAATTTATCAATCGCCTTAATCAGTCCAATGCTTCCTATCTGGATCAAATCCTCCATCTCATAGCCACGGCCCTGGAACCGCCTGACAATGGTATAAACCAGCCCCATATTTTCCTCTACCAGTCTTTCTCGTGCATCTTTATCCCCTTGGTGTGCCTGTTCAATTAACGCAAGGGTATGCTCCATTTGACCATCCTTTCCCGATATCAGATTTCATATTCACTTCTGGGTCTGCCTATTTTCTTTTTCATGATTACCCTGGTTCCTTCGCCCACTGTAGATTCCACTTTTACCTCATCCATAAATGCCTCCATAAAAGCAAATCCCATACCGGAACGCTCAGAATCCGGCTTGGTGGTAAACAGTGGTTCCATTGCTTTTTTTACATCTTCAATTCCTCTTCCATGATCAATTACATGAATAATAAAATCATTTCCGTCAATAAAACATTCGATCAGAATCTTACAGATCTTCCCTTCATATCCATGAAGAATTGAATTTGTAACCGCTTCGGAGATCGCCGTCTTCACATCTGCCACTTCCTCCAGCGTGGGATTCAGCTGTGTTACAAATGCTGCTACCGCCACCCTTGCAAATCCCTCATTGCAGGATCTGCTGTCAAATTCCAGTTTCATTTCGTTCGCATAGCTCATATTGGCTCCCCCCTTTAATTAAGCGTTGATTGCTGCGGCAATCCTTCATATATTTCTATCATTTTATAGATTCCGGACAAGGTTAAAATTCTTCTCACCCGCTCATTGACACGGACAGCGATTACGGTTCCGCCCATAAACCGCATATCCTTATAACGTCCCATGATCATGCCGATTCCGGAACTGTCCAAAAAATTTGTTTTTCCAAAATCAAATACGATACTTCTTATATTCTTTCCCTGTACGATTTTATCCGCCCCTGTCCTGATCTTTTCCGCACTGTGGTGGTCTAACTCCATTGGAACCACGATTGTAAGATTCGTCCCCTTTACTTTAAAGCAATCATCCATTAGCCTAAATCCCCCTTTGCTCCCCATTAATTCCGCTTCTAATTCCGCCTCTAAAGCCATTTCTAATTCCTGTGTGTATAAATTTGATTCTTCCGGGTTCATATCTATTTCTCCATTCTTATTAAGAGCACCATCGAACTTCCTGTAATGCTCCGGTACATTTTTGCTAATCTGATTCTAAAACAGAAAAGGGACGTATACATATGCTGTACACGTCCCCAATCTGGAGGTTTCTCATTTTGTATGGTAAGGTCAGGTCTACTGGACAACGCCGCCATTTCCGCCTTCCTGTCCGCCTGCTACCCCATTGCCGTCGCCTGCGGGCGTCGTTCCATCCCCGCCTGCAGTTCCGTTGCCACCGTTTGCGGTGCCGCCGCCTGTGGTATTGGCATCACCGCCGGTTGTGTTGGCGTCTCCGCCTGTGGTATTGGCATCACCACCGGTTGTGTTGGCGTCTCCGCCTGTGGTATTGGCATTGCCGCCGGTTGTGTTGGCATCTCCGCCTGTGGTGTTGCCATTTGTACCGCCTGCCGCGTTTCCGGTAGTATCTCCGGTATTAGCACCTGCGGCGTTTCCGGTGGTTCCACCGGTATTTCCTTCTGTACTATTGTTTCCTTTATTGGAAATATAGCCATTAATATTATTTGCTGCTGATTCTGCAGGGAATTTTTCTAACAGCTGTTTGAATATTTTATCGGCATTGGTTGTATCCTGAGTGTTATAATAGGCAAACGCCAGATAATACATCGCATTCCATGATTCAGGATCAGTCTGGCTTGCCAGAGTTAACTGCTCAATGGCTGTCTTATAATCACCTGCTGCGTAGGCTGTAGATCCCTTGTTGTATTGTTCTGCAAATAAAGCGTCTTTAACACCTGCCATAATCTGCTCATATAATTCCTTTGCTGAACCATCCAAACTCTTTGCATCTACGGTGCTAAGCGCTGTAGCCGCCCCAGTCTGGTCGCCTTTAATCAGCAGATTTGCTGATTTCAGCAAATCTTCATATCCGGCAGCTTTTGCCTTTGCTTCGTCCATGGTCTTATTTGCTGCGTCAACCTTTGCCTGGTAGCCATCGATTTCTTCCTGAAGCTTCACATTACTGGCATTTTCAGATGCCAGCTTTGTATTCGCCTCCGTAACCTGCTTTGTGGCTGTTTGATTCACGCTCTGCTTAATCGCCGGTACCGCTAAAAACCAGACAATTGCACCGCCCAGCAGAAGTCCCAGGAAAATGTTGATAAATGTTGCAATGGTGGAACTGTCTCGAAACGGCGTGGGCTGTATGATGGTATCATTCCCGCTTAAGTATGTCATGGGTCCTGTAAATTTCTTCTCCATGGCATCTTTGGCATAGCGTTTCCGCCTTTTCACATCCAGGCTTGTCCCAATACCGGTTGCATCCTCGATCTCATGGAGGTACCGCAGTGTGGTGGTATTGGTGGCATCAATGCGGATGGCTTTCCGTAAAAGCTTCCTGGCACGTTCATACTCCTGCTGCTTCAGATAAAGCAGTGCCAGAAGATGATACCCTTTGATCAGCTTTGGATTTTGTGTCAAAACCTTTTTCAGCTGAATCACAGCCATATCTTCGTTATCCTGCCTGCAATACTGCAATGCCTGATTGTATTTGCGGATGGTATGGTTGATTGTGTCCAGTTTATTCTTATTTGCCTGCAGCTTGGTTATGTAGCCGTCTGCCGCATTTTCCGGCACCTGCAGATTTTTACTGATTACCCATTCGCTCAGCGCTGAAACCACCTCGCCCATTTCATAGTAAACCAGTCCCAGAAGATTTCTGGCATCAATATTTTCTTTATTAAATTTTAAACTTCTTTTCAGGCAGGCAATCGCTCCAGATAAATCCCGAACCGTCGCCTTTTCCAAACCCTCATTATAAAGGAGGTTGGAAATCCTTATGGTTCTTTTCTGTAAGCTGATATCAGCCCCACATCCGGTACAATAATCTATGGCAGATAAGGGGGTGCCGCAATAAATACATCTCATATGATTCCCCTTATTTTCTCTTTTTCTTTTCTTCCTGAAGCAATTCTTTCAGGATATCGGTAATATCGGTAAAGTCTCTGTTGTAAATGGCGTCTTCTGCTTCATTTACATCCAGGCTCGGATGAAATTTCTTCAACTCTTCTTCGTAATCAATCATTCGTAATTCTCCTCAATTATTCCTTTAATCTCGCCGACCAGATACAATGAACCTACGCAGAATAATAACCCATCCTGCCTCTTTTCCAGTGCCTGCGCGAATGCTTCCCTGATATCCGGAACTTCTGTGACTGCCGCCTTTGTATATCTCTTAAAGATATCCTTAAGCCGTGATGCAGGCACAATCCTGTCTCCCTGTATTTCAGTCACAATTACTTCATCCAATTTCGCTGATTTACAGATAGACTCTATCATGGATTCATAGTTCTTCTCCACAACTGCCGAGAACAGCAATACAACTCTTCGTCTGCTGTCTACTCTTCCCAGGGTCTTCACGAACTCTTCCACTCCTGCGGCATTATGAGCGCCATCCAGAATCACTCCCGGCATAACCGTCTCCATTCTGCCGGCCCAGGTTGTAAAAGCAATTCCGTCAACGATGGCAGAAAGACTGATTTCCTGATTTTCATCGATCACTTTCATCGCCAGCATTGCCAGTGAACTGTTCACTATCTGATATGGAGCAATATAAGGAACCGTAACCCTGACATTTTCATAATAACTACAATTCAGAGAAAAATCAATGCTTTTATCCGTATTTACTAAAATTTCATACATTTTTTCATAGAAAGGTAGTGTCTTTGCATGGAGTTCTTTTGCCCTTTTTTCAATTACTTCTGCTGCCTCTGTATTTCTTGCATCGTAGATGACCGGAACACCTTCTTTGATGATTCCTGCTTTTTCAAATGCAATCTTTGCAATGGTATCGCCCAGTATTTCCGTATGATCCAGACTGATGGATGTTATAATTACAGCCAATGGTTTTTCTACTATATTTGTAGCATCCAGGCGGCCGCCAAGTCCCGTTTCCAATACAACATACTCCACGCCAGCCTCCTTAAAAGCCACCATGGCAACGGCAAATAATATTTCAAAATAAGTAGGATGGAAGAAACCGTCCTTCTGCATTTCCTCAATAACTGTCCACACCTGCCGGTATGCGCCTAAAAAAGCTTCATCCGATATGGGGACATTATTAATCTGAAACCGCTCATTTATTTTAACCAGATGAGGTGAGGTAAACAGACCTACCCGTTTATCAGCCTTGTCCAATATAGAGGAAAGGAAAGCACAAACAGATCCTTTTCCATTTGTACCGGCTACATGTATGATCTTCCTGCCACGCTCCGGTCTGCCAAGACGCTCCATTAATTCAATCGTGTTTTCCAGCTTATTTTTCTTCGTAAATTTCGGAACACTCAATACGTATTCCACTGCTTCTGTATAGTTCATTTCATGGTCACTCCGCTTTCGTTGTTCTTTTCCTATTATAATATAGTCTATATAATATGCAAGTAATTTTTTTCGCAATATCCGTCATCAATCGTTATTGAGCATACTTTTACAGAAAGATGGCACCGCCCAGCTGTTATGAGAGCTGATGCGGCGCCCCTTGTAAATAGTATAAAATCCTTTCATATAACGGAAAGAGCAACCTCTGCCTGTCTCTCTGCCACATTCATTCTAATTTCCAGATAGACAATTCATCATATGATCCATTTTCTTCTTGCTCCCGGAATCCTTCATTGAAATAAATCTCGATTCCGGAGGGGTCAGGCTCACCCTCTTTTACCAGTATAACAAAATAAAACTTCCTTGTTTCTCCTACGCCAAGATTTTTTATTAGGTCGCTCTCCTGCTCATTGGCGAAAAGGAGTTTTCCCTCACAGACATTTTCATCATTCTTGCCGCGAACCAGGATATGTTCTGCATCCACTGCCTGACCGCTCTCATTTGCAGCTTCACCGGATACGACAAAATAGTGATATCCCTGTTGTTCTTCATAATAATTATAGTAACCGTTTGGTTTTTCCGGTTTGACCTCTTTTTTATTTTCCGCTTTCTCCATGGAAAAGCAAATCCCATTTACGTTGATCACATTTCCGGTAACGGTTTTCATATTCTTCACCTGTATGTCATCTGCCTGACACCCGCATATACACAGAACTGCCGCCAGGATAAATACCATTAATATTCTTTTCATCATCTATTTTACCTTCAAAACTGCTTCGATTGCCCCGCCATTGTAGGCATTGTCCGGATTATTCAGATCTACCGTATCCACTTTTATAAGAATGGGATATTCCCCTTTTGTCAGCTTTTCTTCGATCTTGAATTGCGTTACGGCAGTTCCCGGCTTGATCAGTCCGGTCTGATAGTATTCCTTATTATCATTTTTTCCTATTATATGAAATCTGAAATAGCATTCATTGCCTTCCGGGTTAAACAGCGCTATATCCACCAACTGCGTCTCTGCATTCATTTCTAATATATCATACCCCGGCAGCATGATAGATTCCGGGTCCGTATTCTTAACGCCTCCAGGCATCTGGTATGCAATAGCTGTTTCGTCCAGCTTCACTCCCTGATTACGCAATGCAAATAGAAATCCACCCAGTGCCGCTATAAACACCAGTACCACAGTAAGTAAAATTTTCATCACAGATTTCTTCCTGCCTGTACCATGTCCCTTCTTGTCAGCCGTGCTGTCTGCCTGTGCCTGCTGTTTCCCCGCATGTTCTTTGTGTTTTAATTTCATTATTAATCTCCTCTACTCCATTTATACTGCCTCATATAGACTGTTGTCATTCTGATACATCCAGTACGGCATCTATGTTCCCGGCATTATATACCGTTTCGTAATCTTCTGTATCTCTGGTTTCTACAATTATCGTTACGGGATATTCACCTGGCTCCAGCATCCGTATCAGATCAAATTCCGTCACTGCTTTTCCAGGTTCTATAAGACCGGATGTATATAAAACTTCCTTTGTATCCGCCAACTGTATGATATATTTGAAATAGCAGGTATTGCCCTCCGGATTTACAAGTGCGGTATGAATGCGGACCTCACCGGCTTTTACTTTTAATCTGCTGATCCCCGGTAATAAAATAGATTCCGGATCCGTATTACGGACACCGTCTATGTGATAGGAAACAGCTGTTTGATCCAGCCCCGGTGTTTCATCCTGCTTGGCAAACCACATACCTCCCAGAAAAATGGAAGTGCCGGCAATCAGCATGCACAGCAACAGAAATGGTCTGATCCATGCATTTGTCAACACACGTATAAACCCTGTTTCCCCCGTTTCATCCTTAACTTTGATATACCCGATGCTCTTCTTTATCCATGAATTCTTACTGGTGTATGGATATAGTCCGTACCAATCCACATCCGGCTCAGTTCCGGCAAGAAAATGATCCGCATTTTTATTGACTTTTCTTTCCATGTCCCCAAAGATTTTAAAACCTCCGTTGGGATACAGCACCTGTATTTCTTTTTCATCCAGATAGCTCCATACTCTCCCCTGGTTATCCTTAAATTTCTTACACGTATCCGGTAATGTCTCTATTCTTAAATACATACCCGCCTCCTTATTCCGAACCGGCTTTAAACTCTGAAAAAAGCCAGCCGCATGAAGCGGCTGACTCTGTCATGTCTGCGATCAGTTATCGGTGAATGTAAATGTCACAGCCTTAGTGAAGGTTCCCTCAGCATCTGCTGCCGTTTTCAGGTATGCATATCCTTTTCCTTCATTTTCCGTTGCCGTATCCTTTTTTTCCATAGTTGCCAAAACAAATCCACCACTTAATTCTGTCCCGGTATTATCGGCAAGCCCTATTACTGCACTGCCTCCGGTGCCTCCCTCCATACTGATTCCTGCATTGTAATCGGCTACGCTGACGCTGACCGTCTTATCCCCGGTGTATGCCGATGAATCTATTTTATTTAGCAGTTCAAAGTCCAGGCTTACTCCTTTGGATGCATCTGCATTGTAATCGGTCAGTACGATCTTCTTGGGAAATCTGACCATCCATGCTGCATTGTCGGAAGAAGCGGAGTTGGCAGTATAGGTTACTTCAATTCCTCCTGTCGCTGTTTCCGCTGCAAATGCCGGTACAGATGTTGCCGTAATAATCATGGAAGCTAATGCAATTGTAGTTACCGCTTTCATTTTTCTCATATTCGTTTTCTCCTTTTTCTTTTCGAATTATATATAATTATCATCAGCGAACCTGCTGATGCAATTACTAAGATCAGATAAGTACCTGTCCTCATTTCATCGCCTGTTTTCACAACGCGGTTTTTGTCCAGTTCCCCATTCCCCTTGGGTATTTCTTCAAACACAGGTCTTTCCCTTGCTGAATATATAATGTTGGTCTGCCCTGACTGCTTATTCTCCCTGTCTGATTCCTCCGCTGTGACAGTGCTTCCCGCCATAAAAAACATATATGCCGCAATCATTAACATTGCCATTAATCGCTTTGTCATCGTCCACCTCCCTAATTAGCCGGATAGATATAGAACAAGGTGCTGCTGCCCGGTCCTGCAGCATCTTCAGAATCAATTGTAAAGTCCCCCTGGTAATATGCCGGACCATACCTGGATTCTGTGTTGAAATAAATTATCTTCTCGGCTGTACTGCTGTTCAATAGTCCTACTCTGGCATAGTCTGGATATACACCATCCTGCCCCAGAATCTGCCCTGACTGGCTATATGCTTTTACTTCTATCTTTTTCGATTCATCCCCGGACAGGGCGAGTTCAAAGCTCTTTTTCACATCAACTGCAAGATTGCGGTCATTTCCGTTTACACTCCTGTACCCAATCGTCACCTTTGCCCCTGCATAATCCCCTGCTGGTGATAAATTTGATCCATTATCCAGAATTGTTATTTTTTTTGGAATTATAATATAATCTGATGGAAGGATGTCCTTCCACACAGCCGTTAACCGGATACTCTTGTTATTGGAACCGGGCCCTGACGCAAACACATATTGGGCTGTATTGCCGGCACCGGGGCGTATTTCCATATCGGTTTTGATATGCCAATCATCAGCGGATATGCGCTCTTCTACCTTCCAGTAGTCGAAGGCTTTTCCCACCGGTGTCTGACCGGGCGCAGGAAAACGGATATCAGCGGTATTTTGACCGGCAGAGGTGCGATAAATATTGGTATCGGCTATCCCTTCAAAATCTTGCCCTTCTGCGTTTTTATAAGCCACCGTCAGACCCCTGTCGTATTTCACGGATGCCAGCTCACTCAGATCAGCCTCCACTTTGTTTACAGAGGTTGTTCTGTCTTTATTTAAA
>NZ_JAWYAJ010000471.1:0-2582 GCF_034124845.1 Robinsoniella sp. | reverse complement strand
AATAATAGGTATAACCATCTGCGGGATATACAAATTCAGGAGCAAAATTAGTAATTACCAGGTTGGATCCGCTAATAGCATGTATACTTTTGGTATCCGCCGGATTCTCCAGATATTCCAGCCCGGATGCTGTAATATCCTGCACATATTTATTAATATATCCCGTTACAAATCCCCCTTCTGCATTTTCACCATCTCTATAATCCGCTACGATATTTACTTCATATTTCGATGTAAACATCAGCATCAGCAAATGCTTCCGGTCATCTTCAGAAAGAGTTCCATTCTTTGTCCATAGATCCTTTAGCATATCTGCATTCTGATAATAATAATCCGATACGCTGACCACATCCCCAGGTTGAAAATATGCTGTCCCCTCCTGGTTTTTGTATAATTCTCTTGTATAGTCCGGTACGAGAGGATTATTCCCTGCTGCCGGCGATATCGTGGCGTGGAAACCGACAAAGGTCTTACCCTGTATGTGTGCCGGTACATAGTCTTCATTGAAAACGATTTTATCATTCTCCAGTAAATCAAAGGCCTCCCCTTTGCTGACAGTGGGATTGTCTGCATCTACTCCTTTTATTTTTCCTGTTACTTTCTCTGCCTGAATATCTACTGCCCTCATATTATGTACGGCATTATAGGCTTCAACAGGCATAAAAGAAATGTACTGAAAGGGGCTGATTTCCTCTCTCCCCCTATAACTTTCATGAAACCAGGAGTAATTACCCATCGTAAGTTCATGCAAGGAGGCTGCCTGCAGTTCTACCGGTTTTATGGTGGAAACAGGGCTGCTCCCACTGTCGTCATAGCTATTAATAACCGGATATACATATCCACGACTGGGGGTAACCGCAAACTTAAAAGCAATCCCGGAATTGGAAATACCAGGGGGCACGCCATGACCTTCACCAAAGTACTCATTGCCAATCGCCTGCTTATCCAGAAAGCCCGTTCCTTTTTCTAAATTTAACTGTGACGGCGAGGCTCCATGTTTGTCTGCCGGATCATACAAAATGTAAGAATCATATTTTGATTGATTGTCATACAGAGCAGACGAGATTCCCGTCGTTTCCCTAATATAATGGGGAGCCTGTATACTGCTGGCGGAACCAGCCTTTAAATAAAAACTGTTTTTTGCATTACGTACAGTGATTCCTACCTTATATTTATATCTCACCGGTTTGCCATCGGTAGGAGAAACCGTCATATCACTTTGCTTGATTTCTAATTTTATGCTGACTCCGTCTCCCAGATCATATTCCGGTATGTCGGTGCCTGCATTCCATCCCGGATTCCACATGACGATACTTTTACTAAGTGGTATTGACGAGGAGTAATCCATCCCGCTTGGATAATAATTAAAAGTCAGCACAGGAGAGGGCCAATAAATATAATTCACACGTGCCCGTTCAAAGCGATCCATTAAGTATTCAAAATACAGATCCTGTCCACTGGTAAAAGTTCCGGTAGCCGTATTTCTTGCAGACGGTACACTGGAACCAGCAACGTTTGCTATTAAAGCTTTTTTTGACGTTCCTCCACGAACTCCCGGCTCTACTCCGTAACCACTGCAGCCATACCATGCAGAGCCATCCACATAGGTACCATCCTCGTTGACAGCCTTCATATAACTCTCTCCCTCTTCCAGCCGTCCAAAGGCACTGGTATTGTCATAAAGCCCATATGTCAGCGGTTCTGTATCTTCGTCTCCTGTGACTGTTAGCAAAAGATCCTTGTCGGGGCAGATAAAATCGTAAATAATCGTCCTCTCATCCAGATTACTGACGCTTGTAACGGTCATATCAGGAATGCTAAAGGAAATACCAACTGGTGTTTTGCCATTCTCATCAGTCACACAATATCCTGTGGGATAACTTAATTTTACTTTTACCGGATTGTTGAATCTCGATATAAATTCTCCATCAGAACCAGCTTCTGCTCCATATAGAAATTCCACATGGAAGCCTGGTAAAGAATTAGCTACACGTATGCGATGTTCGTTTGTTCTTAGAGAAAATATGAATTTCACCACGGCATCATCCGGCAGCTCATATGCAATCTGATAGTCCGGTACTGCCCCGTCTGATTCATTAGCCAAACCGTAATATTCAATACCGTTTATCTCGTCATAATAATTTATATGATAACGTTTACGTTCTGTGCCCTGTCCAATTTCTACTTCTGCCCAGGCAAACTGATAGGGCAGTTCCAGAAAGACCTGATCTTCTATATTTTCAATATTCCCCCCTGAAAAAGAGTAGTACCCCATCAAACTCTGATCGTAGTCTCTATAGATCGGAACTGACAGTGCAGTATTTGCTGCAGCATTTCGTTTTAAAGCTTTCAATTTACCGATGGTATATTCTTTTTCGCTCTGTGCTGATGATGCTGAGTCTGTTGTGTTTTCTGACTCCGGCGTTGGCTCGGATTCTGCATCTGATGTGTTCCCGGTGGCATCTATGTTCTCGGTCTCCGGCGTTGGATCAGAGGCTGCATCTGATGTGTTCTCGGTGCCATCTATGCTCTCGGTCTCCCCCGTTGGCTCGGAGGCTGATGTGCTCCCGGTGCCATTTAGG
>NZ_JAWYAJ010000470.1:0-2866 GCF_034124845.1 Robinsoniella sp. | reverse complement strand
TGTCTGACCCGTAGTTTCAGTCGCTTTCTGGCTCTCTGTAGTAGCTGGCTGCGTTTCCGGTGCCTTGCTTTCTTCCGTAGGCTTCGTATCCGTTACCGGCTCAGTTTCCGGGGATTTCTTATCTGTTGCTTCAGTAGCTTCAGTTGCCTCTGTAGCAGCCTCTGTTCCCTTCGCTGTTTCTGACTCAGAACTTGCGGTTGTTTTTTCAGTAGCCTTTTCGGTTGCTTTTTCAGTAGCTTTATCCGTCGTTTTCTCAGATTCTGTCTTTGCCGGAGGTGCTGCAAATGCATTGTCATCATTCGCGTTTACGGTTCCGGAAAAACTTACGTCATTTACGGTAATCGATGTTGTCTGTCCTTTGGCATTTGCCGGAAGCTTTAAATAAAGGACTCCTTTATCATCTGTCTTTAAGTCTTTGTAATCATATGTATAATCTTTTCCGTTTTGTTTAACAGATAAAGATTTTACACTTGTTGCCGCTGTGATACCAGGTAATGTGAGTTTTACTTTGTAAAGCGTTGATGTATTACTTGTAGCTTTCTCTGTTGTTGCTTCGGTAGTAACTGTGGTCTGTGGCGTATTCTCTGTTCCAGCTGCTGTAACCGGTAATCCCGTTCCAGCTATCATGCTGATTGATAAGCAGATCGCCAACAGTTTATTTACGATCTTTCTCTTCATAACGACACCTTCTCTCCTTCATATTTTATTTTTCGATGACATTCGTCATAAAGCCTGAAAACAAATTGATGCAGCTGAATATATATCTGTTGTTAATCAGATCTATCAATCCAGCCGACTCATGATTTTAATATTCGAGTCTCAACAAGTATCTGTCTGCATACCTATTCTTCATCACAATTGTTTCTATATTCATATAATACCCGTTACTATCCTGTTTGTCAACAATTCCCAGACATTATAGGAAAAATTAAGAAAAGGCTTTTCATAATTATAAAAAATTAAGAAAAGAGGGTATGCATAGTCTGACAAAACATCTAAATGTCACAACAGACCACGCAGTACCCTCCTGCAGTTTAATCTTCAAAAGTTTCTTTTAATTTATCCATAAAGCCCTTTTTCTTCGGCTTTTCCGCACCCGTATTTTTCTGATTTAGAGAATTTCCGGTTGCTGCATCAAAGCTGCGAAGGGCCTCTTTTGCATCTTCGTTCAGTTTCGTCGGTACCTGTACCACCAGCGTTACATAGTGGTCTCCACGGACAGATTTGTTACGCAGTGAAGGCACACCTTTGCCTTTTAAACGTACTTTAGTGTCTGTCTGGGTACCTGGTTTTACATCGTATAAGATGTCTCCATCCACAGTGCTGATCCGAACCTCACCGCCCAGTGCTGCCTGTGCAAATGAAATTGGCGCAGTTGAGAAAATATTCATATCCTGTCTCTGGAAAATAGGATGTCTGGCAACTCTTACTTCTACCAGAAGATCCCCTCTTGGTCCGCCATTTGTTCCCGGCTCGCCCTTATCCCGGATACGGATGCTCTGACCGTCATCAATACCTGCCGGCACGCTGACTGCAATTTTCTTTCTGCTGGATGTATAGCCGCTGCCATGACAATCCGTACATTTTTCTTTTACAATCTTACCTGTTCCGCTGCAATCCGGACAGGTCTGCACATTACGAACTGTGCCAAATAAAGACTGCTGTGTAAATACAACCTGGCCTTTACCACCGCATTTTGGACAAGTCTCAGGACTTGTTCCCGGCTTTGCACCGGTACCGTGGCAGGTTTTACACTCATCTTTTAAATTTAAATCCAATTCCTTCTCACAGCCAAATACTGCTTCTTCGAAGGTTATACGTACGCTGGCACGAAGATTGGCACCTTTCATAGGACCGCTGTTCGCACTTCTTCTTCCGCCGCCAAATAAATCGCCAAAGATATCTCCGAATATATCTCCCATATCGGCGCCATTGAAATCAAATCCACCGAAGCCGCCAGCTCCGCCGCCTCCCTGGTCAAAAGCTGCATGACCAAACTGGTCGTACTGCCTCTTTTTGTCAGCATCACTCAGAACTGCATATGCTTCTGAAGCCTCTTTAAATTTCTTTTCCGCCTCTTTATCTCCGGGATTCATGTCAGGATGATACTTTTTGGCTAACTGTCTGTATGCTTTTTTAATCGTAGCATCATCAGCGCCTCTGTCTACGCCGAGGACCTCGTAATAATCACGTTTGCTCTCTGCCATTGTGTTCACCTTTCCTAATACAGATTCTGCCTGCTGTTATTTCAGACAGTTTCCCTGTTAATTCCATTCATATCAATGACTTCAGCAGCCAGATGGTGCTGAAGTCATTGTTTCAAGTATCTATTCTACACTTCTTTGTAATCGCCGTCAACTACATCATCTGCCTGGTAAGCTTCGCCGCCTTCCGGAGCCGGGCCTGCACCTTCTGCTCCTGCAGCTCCCTGAGCCTGCTCATATACTTTTGCAAATAATTTCTGAGCGCTTTCCATTAATTTTTCTTTTCCGGCTTTGATTTCTGCAACCTGAGCTTCTGTCATTTCTTCTGGATTGGATTTTTCAATCAGTTCTTTTAATGCTGCAAGATCAGCTTCTACTGCTGTCTTGTCGTTCGCATCAATCTTATCTCCTACTTCTTCCATTGCTTTTTCTGTCTGGAATACCATAGAATCAGCATCGTTGCGGGCATCAATTGCTTCTTTACGTTTTTTATCCTGTGCTTCGAATTCAGCAGCTTCTTTTACAGCCTTATCGATTTCATTATCGGACATATTAGAACCGGAAGTAATGGTGATGTGCTGTTCTTTTCCTGTTCCAAGGTCTTTTGCAGATACATTTACAATACCGTTTGCATCGATATCGAAAGTAACTTCGATCTGTGG
>NZ_JAWYAJ010000469.1:2900-8296 GCF_034124845.1 Robinsoniella sp. | reverse complement strand
TTCGTACACTACCTATCTTATACAAAGCGTCCTTACTCAGCAAAACCCAAATTTAGTGTTTTAACCACATGTGCTCACTATATTCTTACAAAGTAAAGACTTAAATTGTTCGTTGTATATCTGTAACCTGCAATTATCAAACACGCTCTAGTTTACAGCGGTCTTTACAGAACCCGCCATTCGGATCGGAGAACACATTTGAAAATTTAAGCCGCATGATCTATTTCGCCCGCCTGTGATAAAATAACCCACCGTTTATTAAAAATGACCTATTTCGGCAGATGTCAGATATTCGTTATAATAGAATCAGATCAACAAACAACAAAAAATTAAAACGAGGAGGCATTTACATGAAAAAGAAAATCATATCAATCATTTTGGCCGCAATTATGGTTACCAGCGCTGCAGCTTGCGGAAAAGAAGCAGATTCCAATAAAGGGAGTGAAAGCCAGGCAGCCGGTGAGTCTCAGGCGGCAAAAGAAAACAGCGGTACCGGTGAACAAACCACAATTCGATTTGTATCCTGGATGACCGGAGGAGAGGACAAGGCATTTATTGAAAAGTTCATGGAAGAGAATCCGGATATCAAGGTAGAAGTAGAAGCAGTGGACGGTACCAATTACGATAAGCTACTTAAGACCAGACTGATTTCCGATGATGCCCCGGATGTATTTTTAATCCAGCCGGCACAGTATGAAAAGTTCGTAAAAGAAGGGTATCTGATGGATGTAAGCGGCCGCCCGTCAAAGGAGACTCTGGCGAAATCCAAATCGTTAGAAGATCTGTATACCATTGATGGAAAACAGTACGGTTTCCCGGTCTGTACCCAGGGCGGACCGGATCCGATCTTCTATAATAAGAAATACTTTGAAAAATTGAATCTGAAAGAGCCGGAAACCATGGAAGAACTCTGGGCAGCGGCGGACAAAATAAAAGCAGACGGAGTAGAGCCATTTGTATTTGGCGACAAAGATGCCTGGACCTTTGAAATGTTTTTCAGAAGCAGACAATTTGGGGATTACTTAAAAGACACACCGGAATGGGGGCTTGCACTTTACAACGGAGAGAAACAGGCATCCGAGCTGTTTAAAAAAGAATTCGAACTGGCGGAGAAAATGTGTCAGGAAGGCTATATTGGAAAATCATCTCTGACCATGACTTATCCACAGTCCGTTACTTATTTTGTAGAGGGAAAAGCAGCAATGCTGCCTCAGGGAACCTGGGTACCAGGGCTGGATGAAATCAAAAATGCAGACCCCGAAGAGTTCGAACTGGGATGCTTCATTACCCCGGTAGACGAAACGGACGGCAAGGTATATATGACCGGTTCCTCAGACAGAAGCATTGTAATTTCGGCAAACACCAAAAATGCTGAAGCAGCAGGAAAGCTGTATGACTGGTTTACCAAGGAAGAAAATTTAAGTGAATATCTTACCTCCCAGTCCTTAACGAATTTCCTGCCAATCGACTACAAAGTGGATCCGGTACTGGAAAGCTATGTGGCAGCATTATCCAGTGATAAATATGAAATCATCATGAGCCAGAAAGCTACCATGCCGGCAGGATTTATGACCATGATGGAAAACGGACTGCAATCCATACTTGCTGGATCTCCTGCAGAAACAGAATTACAGAAGTTAAATACAGAATTTGAAAAAATTAAATCATCGGTGGTTGTATCGGAATAAATAATGATTGATAAGAAGGTGAAATGGTGAACAGTAAAAAAGAAAAGACATATGGAGTGTTTGCAACAGTACCGGCATTGATACTATTTTTAATATTTACGTATATTCCATTGCTGATGACTTTGGGATATTCCGTAACAGACTGGAATGGTTTTAGTAAGAATTTTAATTTTGTAGGGCTAGACAATTTCCTTCAGGTGTTCAAAGATACTGAGGTGCTTCAGACATTTGGCAATACCTTGTATTTTACCGTATTGGTAGTTGTAATTGGTATTGTTCTACAATTGATGCTGGCAATCTTTTTATTTGAAAAACTAAAGGGAAGGAATGTATTGAGAGCAATCATCTATGCACCCTGCATAATCAGTCCGGTAATCGTATCTCTTACCTGGGTTAATTTCTTCCAGTATGCAGGAATCATTAATGAGGTGCTGTCTAAGGTCGGATTAGAGGGGCTGCGGGTGGACTGGCTGGGAGATGTTAACATCGTCAAAAATGTATTGATTTTCATCAATACCTGGCAGTGGGCAGGATACGGCATGATTATCTTCATGACAGGCTTAAGCAGTATTTCCCAGGATGTATACGAGGCTGGTATGTTAGATGGTGCCTGTGGATTTAAGAAATTCAGATATATCACTTTGCCTCTGTTAATGCCATCGGTTACGGTCAATGTATTTATTTCCATTACAGGAGCGCTGAGACTGTTCGATCTACCTTTTGTTATGACAGGCGGAGGACCGATTAATGCCAGCAAGACAATCAGTATGACAATTTATGATAATGCTTTTCTATATGAAAGATTTGGATATTCAAGTGCCATCGGAGTTATTTTCTTCCTGATTATAGCTGCGGTAACGGTTATCCAACTGAAAATAACCAGAAGCAGGGAGGTGGAATATTAAGATGGTTAGGAGAAAAACAATACCCGTTTTAAAATATGTTTTCATTTATTTAATTGCATTATTGATTATTCTGCCGATCTTATACATGTTTTTGTCCTCCTTCAAGAACCCGGGAGAGGTGAACAAAATGGTTTCTCTCCCCTCCGGATTCTACCTGGAGAATTACAAAGCGGTATTTCAAAATGATACAGCGGTGAGAAGTTTTGCCAACTCCGGTATTATATCGGTCTTTACCATAGCCATTGATATTCTTCTATGCGCTTTGGCATCCTACGCATTGGCAAGGAGAAAAGAAAAATATTTTTCTTTTCTGTACTTACTATTCTTAAGCGCCATGATGATTCCGGTAGTAGCCAATCTGCCTTCCATTTACAGTATTATTCTGAAATTTGGCTTAAAAGATACCAAGACTGCGTTAGTGCTGATTTATGCAGCCACCCAGATCCCCATGGGAATACTTTTATTCACAGGATTCATTAAGGGGATTCCCAGAGAACTGGATGAGGCGGCAATTATTGACGGATGCGGATATTTACAGCGTTTTTTCAAAGTTCTGTTTCCACTTATGAAACCGGTTATGGTCACATATGCGCTGACCACTTTGGTATACGTATGGAACGATTTCTTAATGCCTCTTATGGTCATTTCATCTGAGAAGAAAAAACCGATTACCCTGGCTGTTTACTCTTTTGTAAATGAGCATCAGACGAATTTCGGTGCAATCTACGCAATGCTGGTCGTAGCGGTAGTGCCGCCGATCCTGCTGTTCATCCTGCTTCAGAAACAGTTTTATCAGGGAGGGGCAGCAGGAGCAGTCAAGGGCTAATGGAGACAGAGAAAGAACGTCTGATGGAATGGGGGACATACAATAGGAAGCTTCCAGGGCAATGCGTAAGGCGCAGCGGTCAACCCGTTACCGAGTATGGGGTGTTGTCTGGTAAATCCAGGCATTCAACGATACATTACAAGAACTGAAACAATTAAAATTTAAATCAGAAAGGAATTACAAGATGAAGAAACAATACGAAGTAGCAGCATATTATTTCCCGAATTACCACTATGATGACAGAGTGCAGGAATGGCACGGGGAAGGGTGGAATGAATGGGAACTGGTAAAAAATGCAAAGCCCAGATTTGAAGGGCATGTGCAGCCTAAGGTACCGCTCTGGGGATATCAAAATGAAGCAGATCCCAAAGTAATGGAGAAAAAGATTGAAGCGGCGGCAAGCCACGGGTTAAGTGCATTTATATTTGACTGGTACTGGCATAAGGAAGGTCCATTCCTGGATAGATGCCTGGAAGAAGGATATCTGCAGGCAGAAAATAACAAAGATTTAAAATTTGCAATTATGTGGGCAAATCATGACTGGCTGGAAATACATCCGGCGACCAGATATCAGCCTTATCCGGTGAGAATGAAAGGCGAAGTCTCTGAAGAAGTATTTATCCAGGCAACAGACCACATAATCGATACCTATTTTGTACATCCATCTTATTGGAAAGTAGACGGCAGGTTATATTTTTCGATCTATGAAATGATGAGCCTCATAAAAGGGCTGGGAGGACTAGAGAACACAAAAAGGGTATTAGAAGAATTTCGGTCAAGAGTGAGGGAGAGAGGGCTTGGTGAACTGCACTTAAATGCTGTAGTATGGGGAATCGAAACCCTTCCTACGGAAAATACTCTGACCAATCCAAATGAAATCATTGAATATTTAGGAATAGACAGTGTCACCAGCTATGTATGGGTCCACCATATCGAATTCGAACATTTTCCGGACACTTCCTATAAAAAAATGCGGGAAATATGTAAAGATGAGCACGCCAGACTGCAAAATCAGTATCCCCTTCCCTATATTCCCAACGTGACCGTAGGCTGGGATTCCACACCGAGAACCGTGCAGACAGACCGGTTTGACAGTATCGGCTATCCATATTATCCGGTGTACATGGATAATAACCCTATGGAATTTGAAAAAGCGCTGCGTGATGCCAAAAAGTTCCTGGATCAATCAGATAAAAGCTTCAATATCTGTACGATAAATGCGTGGAATGAGTGGACGGAAGGAAGCTACCTGGAACCGGATACGGTGAATGGGATGGCTTATCTGGAAGCTATTAAGAAGGTTTTTGGTGATAAATAAATGTATGTATGTTACCCCCCTCGTTTACGAGGAGGGGTATTTTTTGAAAAATTTAATTTATAATTTTATGGAATAAGTAATACTTCTGTCAGTCATTTACAATGAATTATATTTAGTTTATTTATGATGATTGGACAACAAAATATTAAGTATTTATATTGACATTAGTCGTTAATTTTAATATAATTATATTATCATTAGACATGCAAAAACATTATTTTTAGAGAAGTGGAGGAGGGATAAGGTAAAAAAAAGTAGATTCAAATTTTTTAGGTTATTTAAGTTACCATAGGTTAAGCAGAAAGGAGAATTATAATATGAAGAAAAGTTTTAAGTTCATTGTCGCAGTCATGCTATTATTGTTTTTATTCGGAAATGTTTGTTATGCAGCAACTGAACCATTTACATTTGCGTTTACGACGTCAGGAACACAGACGGGTGGTATGGGTGGAAAGGATAGAAGCACAAGAAGTGTTTCTGCATATACAAATACTTCCAGTAATGTTAATAGTTCTCGCTATATCAATGCTTGGGCTACTAATTTAGACGGTTCAAAGATTAGCAATTATCTGACTTTAAAAACGAAAGGAGCAACTACAAGCGCATCATATACATCTCCTCTTTATAAAGGTGGCGTTTACTTAAAGGGTACACCTAGC
>NZ_JAWYAJ010000469.1:0-2890 GCF_034124845.1 Robinsoniella sp. | reverse complement strand
TAGCCAAATAGGTGCGGCTGCAAGTGGGACATGGTATTCCTGAAATTAATGATTGGAAGATATTATGCACAATCTGATCGCTTAGATAGAAAGCGGCATAATATCTTCCATTGTAGAAAATAAGAGGAAATAATGTGAAAATTATTAATAAAAGTATGATACTGAGCATCATAACGTTTGGTCTCATTTTATCTGGCTGTAACAGGCAATCCGTAAACATAGATAAATCCAGTTTGATGAAGCTGGATATAGAAGAGAGTCCGGAAGAAAATCTGGAAATTAATCTACATGTGGATTATTCTGAGTGGGAAAAAGGTGAAATTCATACCTTAAAGATAAAACCATACAAAGGTGATGACAAACAATGGGTTACAGATATTGCTAATACATATTTCTCCTCAAATAGCATGGACAAACCGGTTGTGGATCAGGAAAATGAAAAGTCAATGTATATTTCTGGAGAAGATCATTTATTTATGGTATCTCCGGAAATAGTATGGTTTTATAAACACCAAGTTTTTGCAGATAGTGCTTCTTTTTTTTATCGTGAGCCAGGAATTGAAGAGTTTTTTTTAAAGGATATAGACCAATACTATCAAAAACAGGATCTTGATTTTATGACTTATGATTCAGCAAGAGCGTTAAGCGATAAATTTATGTTTGATGTAGGATATGAGTATAAGAAGGAAGGTGTCAGGGGTTATGCATTAAAAGCAGATCAATTAAATAAATATCGAAAAGATCATCAAGAAGAATTTGATGGACTTACTTCTCTGACGGAAGATAAGAGCGGAGTTATAGAGGAGTGGACATCGGAGAATGAGTTCTATGTATTTTATTACCCTTGCTCAATTAATGGCTTAACGATTATGCCCAGCCAGACATTTGCATTTACATGGGCGTATACTGCGATCAATAGAGACGGGATTGAGTCAGGACAAGCAGGACCGGTATTTCAGATAACAGATTCAGAAGAAAGAACGATGATCACAGCACAGGAAGCCTTGGATAAGATCCAGGCAATGTATCAATCTACCATTATTACACAGAAAATACAAATATATGATCTGCAATTACAGTATTCGATCACGAAATATGATAAAGAATCCGGCAGTTATCAATGTTCTCCAATATGGAAGTTTTTTGTCAGGATGGATAGCGGTGACGGGGAGATGGTCCATTCAACCGTAACTTATAATGCAGAAACTGGTGAGCGGATGGGTTGATTCGGGAAAGCGATGTGCATATTATGTTAAAAAATATGATTCATTATGATTTATACAGATGTATCGGTAACTGGAAGTTCTGGCTGATGATCCCTTTGATTTCAGTCATCTGTTTTTTTAGCAATGGGGTTGTTTTGGAAGAACTCTTTACGAATAATCTTTCCGGGGTGGATGATATCATAGGTATTTATAATTTCGTCATTCATTTTGACCGTTTTCGTATCCTCTTACTAATTGTATTGGCGGCTTTGTATACGAACAGTAATTGTGTCGATATGAATCAAAATTATCTGAATGTGTTATTGACCAGAGTTCGACTTAAAACATATGTGATATCACGGATCGTGGTAAATGCATCAGCGGTATTGATCATGTATTCATTAGGAATCGCATTGTATGTGATGATAATGCATATATGGTATCCGTTAGTAAATGTAGAAAACACGATGATATCAAGAGAAATGTATATGGCGTTTGAAACATTGCCTCCGGAAGAGCATCCTGTTTTGCTAATAGTTTTATTATCATTCTTGCTCGTTCTTTCCATGATACTGCTATGTAATATAAGCTTTGCCGTTTCTGTTTTTTTATCAGATTCCTATGTAGCAGTTGCGGCACCAGCAATTATTTATTTTCTGTTAGGATGTCTGACATATTTTTTGCCGGAGGTTCTGTACTTTCCCGCATACAGTAATAGTGCGGCAATATTTCCGTTGGGGGCATGGGGAAATTATCTGATCAAAGTTTTCATTAATATCATCGCTATCCTGATCACAGGATTTGTTTTTTACAGATGTTTGAGAAAGAAGTGGTATCAAAATGAAAGATTTTAACAAATCCTGGCAGTATTGCAAATATCGGTGTTTAAAGTGGAAAGAAGACCGGAAACTGCAAGTGATGTTAGTACTGTTGTGCATCTTGATATTTGAATACACGGGGGGAATCCGGGAAATGACCAGAATAACGGGGATACCAACAACACCTTTTTTTCTGCCTTTCTTCCTAAGTGATTATGTCATAGCTATGGGACTGATCAAAATCTATATTCTTTTGACATGGATCATAATGATCTGCGATGTACACAATATGAACCAGGAAAAATATTATTATATTATTCGGACTGGTCGAAGGAACTGGCTCAGGGGAGATATATATTATATGGGTATTACATCTGTTTTGTATACGTTTCTAATCTTTTTGTGCAGCATCTTATTTTTCATCCCCAGAATAGAATTTAAAAACAGCTGGGGGAAGATCATAGGCACGCTGGCTTACACAGATGCCGGACAGAAATTTGCCGAGTTGTTTGTTATACCCAGCAAGATACTGGAATCGTATGAGCCGATACCTGCATTGCTGGTCACATTATTACTGATGCTGCTAGGCTTCTTTTTTTTAAGCATGCTCATATATACGTTAAATACAATAACGAAGACAAAGATAGCAGGTATATGCTGTGCTGGGGCACTTGTGTTAATATGTCCCTTAATAAGCAATATTGGGCGCCCAACGTTGTTTTGGTTTTCTCCACTGTCATGGATGAGCATCGGCAGCCTGGCATCGGTACACGGTGAAGGATTTCCGACTCTTTTATATGGTACGTTTATGTATCTCATATTGACGGGAATATTACTTATCATTTTATGCATTGCTAATAAAAAAGT